>SYKE01000214.1 GCA_005798285.1 Actinomycetota bacterium | reverse complement strand
GTCCCGAACGCTGCGCTCTACCAAGCTGAGCCACACCCCGGAAACGCGTCGAGTGTAGCACGCGACCGGGTCCCAGTCAAGAACCCCCGGGCCCCGCCCAACCCCACGGGGGCGGTACCGCTCACGGCGCCGGGGGTTCCAGAAACAGGGCGCTCCCCGAGGCGGCAGCGGCGGTTTCCGGTTCGATCCAATGGTCGGGGGTCTGGCTTTCCACGGTGGGGCGCTTCTTCTTAAGGCGCTCGAGGGAGACATCCAGCAGCCGGGAGACTGCCTGACTCAGCACATCCCATCCCGACGCCGGCCGCCGCCGCAGTTCCCGAGCGAGGCTGTCGATGAAGAGGCCGCCCTCAGTGCCCGGCAGTTCCCCGGGCGCCGCCACCTGAACAAGCTGATTCGAAGCCGCCGCCGTGAGCACCACAAGCTGTCCGCCGGAGCCTGCACCTGGCTGCGCGGGCGGCCGGACGGCGGCGGGGATCACGCAGACCGGATCGCGCGTGGTGTCGAGGATCAGCCAGAGGTTTTTGATGCTCCCGCCGCCGGTGGGCGGGAAGACCTGATCGACGAGCTGCTGCACCTCGATCGAGCGATAAGGGGGATTGGGTTGACGGGAATCTGGGGCGCAGAGGTGAAGCCGCCCGCCCTTCCAGTAGCCGTGACCGACAAAGGCGATGACCAGCGACTCGGCTCCCGCGGCGCGAACATCGGCCAGCGCCCGCTCGACGGCGGGACGCATCTCCGCAATCGACCGCACCGCCGGCATGGCGGTCCAACGAGGCGTGGGGTCCGCAGGGATCCGCGCATCGGTCATGAGACGGATGGCGTCGGCCGCATACCCGCGCTCCGACAGGGCGCGGGCGAGCTTGGCGAGGTCCTTGCGGGTGGAGGAGAGACGCGGCAGCCGCGTGTAGTCCTGAAAACCGATGAGGATCGCCGCGCGACGACTCGCTGCCACCGGCGCCGCAGCGACCCCGGGGCCCGGCGCCGGTGCGGGCGCCGCGACTCGAGCGCTGACCAGGGTGAGGGCGGCCGCCGCGTCCCCGGAGTTGCCGGCATCATCAAGCGCCGTCACCACCAACCGCGCCGGCCCCGCCACGGCAGCCCCGGTGAGGAAGCGAAGCTCCCACAGGCCATCGCTCCCCGCCACCCTCCGCGCTATGCTCTGAAGGCGCACCCGACCGCTCTCGAGGACCCCACTCGGAGAGCGCACCCCCGCGCCGACCACCGACACACGGGTCACCAGGAGATCACCCGCCAGATGCCGCGCGGGCGAAGCAACAATGACGACACGCGGACCGATACCCTTGCCAAGAAGCTCCAGCGTATCCTCGACGCTCCCTCCAACGCGGGCTTCGAGGGTGAGGATGGACTCCTCCCCGGGTTTGACCTCCACCTCAACGAAGAGCTTGCCCTGTGGATCCCGCTTCAAGGGGAGATCCTGAGTCCCAAGACCGACGCCCGCTGTGGACCGACGACGAAGCTGTACCGACGGCTCCGGGAGTCCCGGGAAACCGTCCGTTCGCTCGAGCCGGATGACGCTCTTGCCCCGTGGAAGAGAGTCCGACGGCGCCACGAGCCGAAGGCCGGAGCCGCGAGCCGACACCGCCAGCGGAGTTGAGGGCGGCTCCACCGGATCTCCGGTTGCGTCAACTGCCTCAAGCAGGTCGAAAAGCACGTCTCCGACAACGGATGGGCGGTAAACCAGTATCCATGTTTTCGCATCGGGACCCGGCAGTCCGCTCAGTACGGTCGCTGCAGCGCCACCACTCTGCCGAATGCGAAGTCGAGGCGCCGCACCGAGCGAGCCCGAAAACGTGAGGATGAAGCGTGTATCCCGCCCGACCCTCGCGGTCCCGCCGCCCTCGGTCTCAATGGATGCGAGCCGGACCGCTTCCCCAGTCAGCACGAACACTTCGGACGCGAGATCCGTGCCGCCGCTCCGGAGCGAGAGGTGATAGCTTCCCAGCGGAGAAGTGCCCACCAGGTTGAGCTTGAAACTGAACTCGGTCCCTTCACCACGGCTCTCGGCGGAAAGAGGCGGGAACTCCCGATTGTCCGGAGTCCTTACGAACAGCTTCACATCTTGCCCGTTCACCGGCTCCGTGCTCTGCGCGGTGACCGTAATCAACGTCCCTGTGGGAGCGAGTCGCACCCGAGGACTGGAGAGGCGCAGCGCGATCGCGGCGGGCGCGGGAAGTCGCAGGGTCTGCGAGAGACGCTGGTACGCGGAAACACCGGCTGCTCTGAGAAGAGCATCCACCTGCAGCGTCCCTGAAACTCGAGCCTCTGCCGGCGGTGAGAAAGTGGCCTGGTAAATCCACTCTCGGCGCCCGTCGCGCATGGCGATCTCGGACGGGCCCAACTCCAACTCCCGACGAAACGTACCCGGCGGCTGGTTCAGGGTCACGTTCCGCTGGATGAGCGGGCGGTTAGACCGAACTCGAAACGTGAGGCGCCGATCCAGCCCCGCTGGTCCCCCAACCGACAGATCGGCGACGGGGGGCGGGTTTGAGATCGAGAGGCGGTACCGAAGTGGAGCACTCGGGGATCGCTCGGTCCCGTTCGGCGTCCGGTAGGTGTAGGTCAAGAAGAGATCGTTGGCGCCATTCGACACGCCGTCCGCCAGGGTGTCCCACTCAAACCGAACAGCGGAACCGGATGTGGTGGGGCCGGAACTTTCCGCGAGGGTCCTCCCAAGACGGGGGGAGTCCGAGTCCCGGAGAGTCCAGCGGAGCAATTCACCACCCTCCACCGTAGCTGCCAGAACAATTCGATCCCCGACCGTGAAACGCTCGGTCGAGGCGTCCTTGCCGTTCACCGTAAGGTGAATTCGCAAGAGTGACGGTGCGAACTCCTCCAGCAAGCGGGTCCACTCCGCGGCAACGGCGCGGGCGTTGAGCGACGACTCCTGTCCCGGTCGGCCCGTGTTTCGGGTCGAGCCGAACGCGACCCCTTCGGCGCCCACGGCGATTTGATTGTCGCTCCGGACAGATTCCATTCGGAAGTATGCTGAAAATGTCGTTTAGCTCTGACTGAGGTCGAAGTTGGGTAGACGTGGAAGAGTCTCCTGAAAACTTCACTCCACAGGAGCACCTCCAT
>SYKE01000213.1 GCA_005798285.1 Actinomycetota bacterium | reverse complement strand
GGAAATCAGGTCAGGTCTGCACAGGACTCTCGCAAGTACCCAAAAGGCGTGACCGTCGGGACGAGCGAACTGGAAGAGGTCCGGCTACTGACGCAAGAGTTCCACGGAGAATGGAACTATGTCATCCTGCCGAAGGCTGACTGTCCGGACTGGAATGACGCGGTTGTTGTTTGACGGGCCCTTACCAGCCGTACCCCGTGCTCGGCAGCAAGACGCGGTGTCAGGCCATCTGGTTCAATGCCTGGGAGCATCAGTTCGAGACAACTCCCCTGGTGGCACTCCTTCACACGCTGCGAGACGAGTTCTCACGTCAGGAAAAAGCTGCGGCGGAGGGCAAGAAACTCCTCTGGGTCGCGGGCATGGCCATTCTGGACAGCGCCGCAGCCGTGGCGAAAGGGGCGGGTTTTTCCGCCCCGGATGGTCTTGTGTCCGGCATCGAGAAGCGGGGAAAGCAGCACGAGGCAGAGCGGTTTGACGACCGGCTCGCCTCCGAGCGATTCCGGACGCTGTTGGATGCCGCTGTGAAAACCGTTGCGGGAGAGGATGGCCGGCTGATCGTTTTCGTGGATGATCTGGACCGCTGCGAGGGCGAGGTGGCCTTTCGGCTTCTGGAGGCGCTCAAGCTCTACCTGAATACGCCCCGGATGATCTTCGTTCTGGGGATGGACGCCTCTCATCTGGAGACGGTGGTGTCGGGAGTGCTCACTCGCGCCGACACCGCATCACCGTCCAGCCGGGCGCGGGAGTACCTCCAGAAAATGTTTCAGCAGGTCTTCACGCTTCCCATGCCGGACAGCGCAGCCGGCTTGATCCGCACCCTGATTCCGGAGGATCTTTGCCGCATGACCGGCGCAGCACTGGACGACCTTGTCCTCGCAGCGGACCGGAACCTGGAACACAATCCGCGCAAGATCAAGTCGTTCATCAACGCCTGGCACACCTATCACAGCGTTCTACATCGCCAGCGGATGCAGGACGTGGATTGGAAGATCGTCTTCGTGCTGACTTACCTGCAGCTCTTCGAACCGCCGCTCTTTCGCGCGCTGGAGTTGGAGCAGCCGCCCGTCTGGAGCCGCCTGCTCGCCGTGGCGGAAGCCAGACCGGTTGCGGAGACTCCATACTGCGATCTCCGGGCGCCCGAGCTTCCGGACGACTGGGGCGCCGCAGTCGGGCCGGCGGATGAGGATCTGGGAGGGACGCTCTCTTCCGCATCGGAAAGACCGACCGCCCCGACCCGGAGTCGCATCGAGCTTCGCGTTCTGTGGCCGGCCGAACTCCTGACGAACCTTGGCATCAAAGCGCTCCCTAACGTGAAGCCACACCTGATCGCCGTGAGGCACAGTTGATGGCGACCGTCCAACCCCTCGATGAATTCGAATTGGAGTATCTTTTCAGGCTCTCCAGGCACTGGGAGAACCTCGAGTTCGCCGGGATGGGAGTCCCGAACCAGCAGAATTCGGCCCGGCTGCAGCGGCTCTATGTGGGGCACCGGCTGCGCTGGGAACGCCATGCGGCCGAGAGTATCGAGCTCCTGGAGGCGGTGCGCGATAACCCGCGCCTGGTGGTGCTCGGCGA
This sequence comes from Actinomycetota bacterium, assembly GCA_005798285.1. Lineage (GTDB taxonomy): Bacteria > Armatimonadota > SYMT01 > SYMT01 > SYMT01 > F1-80-MAGs030. Next base: position 1,969 of record SYKE01000213.1, on the reverse strand, counting down.
ACCGGGCAGCGGGAAGTCGGTACTGGTGCGGGTGCTAACCTTCGGCTTTTCCACCATGGATTCGGTGACCTACCGCCGGGTGGCCGGAGCCCTTATCCCGATCCCTATCATCCTGCGCGACCACTCGGTGGGCGCCTGGAAGAACATCGACGACCTGCTGAACACTTTTCACGCCGGCCTCGACCCGCGCGTCCGGGAGCGCATCGGCGTCGACTGGCTGAAGGCACGCCTGTTGGATGGCCGCGCGCTTCTGCTGCTGGACGGCGTCGACGAACTGCCCAGTCGCGCCGTCCGGGAACACCTGCGAGACAAGATCCTCTGGCCCCTGATCGACGCGTCCGAGAACCGCGTGCGCATCGTGGCGACCAGCCGCATCATCGGCTACGACGAAGCGCCGCTGGACGTGCGACCCCAGCCGCGGGAAGAGGCCGGCGCAGCGGAGTGCGCCTCCCCAATTCCACGAGAGTTGAAGGACGATCCGGGCTACCGAACCGCCTACATGGCGCCGTTCACACCGGAAATCGCCAATCGCTTTGTAGAGAAGTGGTACCACTTTGCTGAGACGGACGCCGGCCGGCGCGATCGGGCGATCCATCAGGTCCAGACCGCGCTCCGGAACCCGGCGTTAAAGGAGCTGGCCTCGAACCCGTTGATGCTCACCTTCCTGGTGATGGTGCATCGGGTCTACGCCGAGCTGCCTTCCGGGCGCACCGAGCTGTATGAACGGGTGGTGGATGCGTTCATCTGGACCATCCCGATCCACCGGGGCCACGTGGTCTTCGACGCCAGCCGCAGAGAGATGCGCATGTGGCTCAACCATGCGGGCTATCGCCTCCAGCAGCGCCGGAGCCGGATCTCGGATGGCGAGCTCCGCGAAGACGCCCGGTCGGTCGTGGTGTCGCGAGCAGACCTGGTGAAAATCTTTCGCGACGCAATGGCGCTCACCCGGCCGAAGCCGGAGGAGGACGCAGAGCGGTTCGTCGACTACCTCGCCCGCCGCGCCGGCCTCCTGCTGGAGCGCGGGACGGGACAATTCGGCTTCACGCACCTCAGCATCCAGGAGTTCTGCGCCGCATCCCGCATCGCCTCGAAAGTCGGGTTGCCGGACTTCCTATACAAGGACGTCCAGGCGGTGCTCCCCGACGAAAAGTGGCGGGAAACCCTCGTGCTGGTCTTCGAGCTACTCGCCGACAAAGAGGGCGCCGGCGATGCGCTGGCCCGATGGTTGATGAAGGACGTCGGGCAGCTCTGGAACGCGACCGCGGAAGCCACAGCGCGGCTGTTCCTGGAGGTACTGGAAGATCAGGAGTCGGGGCTGGCGCCGGCGGCGCGTGAACAGGCCGTTCGCCTTTGCCTGAGCGTTGCCTCCTGGGGAAGACTCGCCGACCGGCAACGTACGGGGATCGAAGCGCTTGCTGCCAGCCCTCCCGCCACCCGGGTGAAGTGGTTCAAGGAATCATTGGACGGCGCCAAAGGCAGCGACGTGCCACCCCTGCTGGCCTGGGTCGCGTTGGCAACGGGTATGGGTGAAGCTGCTGTGGTCTCCAAGCTCTCGGAGTGGGCGTGCCGGCCATCTTCTGGGAGTGATTCCACTTACACATGGAAGTTCAACCTCGCATCGATCGCGGGCTCCGAGCTTTACGTGGCACGTTGGCTGGCGAATCACTGCCTCGTTGAGGAGTGGCTGCTGACGGCTGGATTCCAGAGCATCGGCTTGCTGACGCTCCCCGGCCTCCTCAAGGGCTCGGAATTCGCCCTCCCCCGGGGCCGGTTCCTGTTATTGGGCAGGATGGCCATCCTACAGCAGGTGTGTTGGATTTCAGACATGTCTTACGTGGGAGCCCTTTCGGGTTGGGCTCTGGCTCGGGTTCGGGCTCTGGATCTGGATCTGGATCGGGCTCGGGCTCTGGATCGGGCTCGGGCGCTGGATCGGGCTCGGGCTCGGGCTCTGGCGCTGGATCGGGCGCTG
>SYKE01000212.1 GCA_005798285.1 Actinomycetota bacterium | reverse complement strand
TACTCTGAGTTCTGCTCGTCACCGAAACCCCTACGGAATTGTTCACCGGTGCAGAAGGTCTGCGATCGTGACTCAATTATCCATAGTTCGAGAGAGGGACACGCCTGTCTCCATTGCTGTGGACGAGGATAGCGGTACGCAGCCCAGCGCTTCCGACCATCGCCTCGATGTCGCCGAACTTGGAGTTACCGGCGCTCGTCTTGCGGGCAGCGGGGATCCCCTCGAGTCCACGCCGGTCGTACGGGTACGCCGTGTAGCGCCTACCGATCGCGCGGGCGAAGACGTCCCAATCGCGACTGACGGCATGAGCGCGGTGACGCACGACCAGCTCAGGGCCCTGGCCAGACTCTCGATAGCCGGAGCGAGTGTCGTCGGATGACACAACGGCGCCGGTCTCCACCCGGACAGACGGCCCCGTCTTGAACAGGATTCCGCAAACCCGGTTTACGAATCGGTCAGGAGCCTATCCGAGATTCGTTCAGGCATCTTTCGCGTGCTCTTCAATCGGATGCCGCTCCAGATCCCAGCATTCTCATTTGCGGCGGGAGGCTCATCTCCTAGAGGAAATCCACGTTCAGGGCAAAAGGTTACTTGCGTCGCAGGTAGGTAATCCCCGCAGCTCCGCTACGTCGTTGACCAGGATAGCCTCTCTCCATGAGACCAAACCACTCCGTCCCCGGCGGCCGTACGCTCGCTCGAACTCGACTCAATCTCGGACTGACCCGGAGAGCTGGCTCTGCCCCGCAGCCCTCAAATAGCGGGCGCCTGGGCAGGACGGAGCGATCTGGACGGCAGATCTCCCGCGCCACACTTTCCGGCATCCTGGCCTCTATCCTCGTTATTGGTTGTTTAGCAGCGTTGGCCGAAGCCCAACTCGAGCCGAATGAGGCCAAGCGTATCAACCTCGGCGGCGGTGTCGGTCTCGAGGTCGTCCACATTCCGCCAGGCGAGTTCATGATGGGCAGCACGCCGGAAGAAAAGGCCTGGGCTACCGGCATTGAGGGCGGCGCCACTCCGGGCACGACTCGCGAGTCGTTCGAAGGCGTGCAACCACGACGGACCAGAGTAGCGCACGACTTCTGGATCGGTCGCACGGAAGTCACGGTCGGCCAGTTCCGGCGATTCGTAAGAGAGTCCGGGTTTGTCACGGACGCCGAAACTCCGGGTGGGGAGACGCAGGTATTCGACTCGGATTGGGACGGCTACCATCTCACGACGAACACGGTGCATCCGTGGAAGTCGGTCAAGGGGAAGAGCTGGCGTGATCCCAACTGGGCGTTTCCCAATCGCAGTGACTTTCCGGTCGTTTGCGTAAGCTACAACGACATGAAGGCATTCTGCGGTTGGCTCACCGAGCGGGAGCAACGAGAAAATCGACTACCGCCGGGCTGGGAGTATCGTCTACCCACCGAAGCAGAGTGGGAGTATGCGTGTCGCGGGGGCAGCAGGGAGAGCCGCTACTTCTGGTGGGGCAACGAACTCGAGGCGGGCGAGGGCCGGTTGAACATCTCTGCCATGGACCTGCTGCCGGGGCGCACCAAGGCATGGCCACTGGCGAAGGCGCCCTGGAGTGACGGCCACGCGTTTGTCTCGCCCGTCGATCATTTCGGCAGGAGGGGCCGCAACGACTTTGGGCTGGCAGACATGTGCGGCGGAGTCTGGGAGTTCGTCGTCGATCACTTCGACCCGAAAGGCGGCCACCAGGAGGTCTATTATGAAGACGCCGTCCAACGAACCGTGACTCGCCCGGTGTGCCGCGGTGGCACTTACTTCGACGTGCCGGGTAACGCACGGTGCGCCGTTCGGCTGGGAATCCGGGGGGTTACTTACTCCGACTCACGGGATGGTTTCCGCGTTTGCCTCGGTCGTTCCGTGGTAGAAGCACCCTCGAAGTAGACGGGAGAGACCGCCCGACCAATGGCTCACCTCGCAGGGGGGCGGGGCGCTGGTCCTTGCGATCTCTCCCTCCCGGTGCCCTGAGTGGGGACAGTGACTCATTCCGCGCGGGCCGAAGAGACGAACACCGGCTGCCCCCCATTCAAGCTCCCCTCCAACCGCGGGAACTCTACCTGCTGCCGCACTCCCACTCTCCGCGCGGTCCGCCGGACGGCGAAGTCCACCGCGAACTGAAGTGCAGACAGCGTCAAGACCCGTCCCAACGGCCGGTCATCGTAGACAATCTCAGGCCCATTTCCCGACAGTGCCTCCAACCAGGCATGGGTGAAGATGCCGTGCTTGAGGTCCTCGCTCTCGTAGCTGGGGTTGTCGCCTTCCGAGGCGGCGCAGAGGATCAGGTTCCCTCCCTCGTCGATGCCGCGCTTCAGGTCGCGGGCGGTAGCGACGGACTCCCTCCGAAGTCCTGGCGCGGCGCGGCAGCAGTCGGCGAGGATCCAAACGGCTTTCGCGCTCTTGCGAACCACATCCAGCTTTGCCAGGACCTCGGACCAGGGCAGGCCCGTGCCCTCCGGATTCTGGGGGTCGAAGCGGACCGGAGCAAAGTAGAACTTCGCCTGCGGGGGTGAGAACGCCAGCATCGTGCTGAGGCTCATCCCCGCGTAGCTCGCCATCGGCGGGCCCACGCGGACACCATGCCCAGATAACGCGAGGATGACAGTATCTCCGGGCCGCACGTTGTTTGCAAGTTGATCCAACCCCTGGCGGATGTTCGCAAGAGTGGCCTCCCCATCGGTCAATGAAGTGACCTGGGCTCCGCTGTACAGCGTCCCTTCTCCGGTCTGGTTGCGAAAGGCCCCGGCCAGGTCGCGGGCGTCTGCGGCGGCGTAGCGCAGTTTGGGGAGGTTCTGGTAATCGTTTACGCCGACTGACAGCACTCGGAGGCTCCCCCGGACGTGCTCTGACTGGGGTCGACGGATCCGCAAGAGCTCACGGTCGGATGTCGAACCGCCGGTCGTTTCCGCCTGAACCGCGATGCGAACGAACTCACCGTCGGTCAACTCTATGGGTAGAGTATGGCGGAGCTGGAGCATGCGGGAGTACCGGCGGTCCCGCACGAGGGCCGCCAACTCTTCGGGTAGCTCTCGGGCCGCGGACTGGCGGCCCTCGCCCCGATCCAGTACCTGGCCGCGGTCCAGCACCTGGCCGCGGTCCAACACTCGCCCCCGATCCAGCACATGACCCTTCTCGTCAGTGGCCGGTAGCTCGAACCCCTCTGCTGGGCCGAACGGGCGGCCGTTCAGCCACACCCGATAGCGGCGCACCGGCAGTGGCGAGAGAAAGAGAAGCCGAAGCTCCACGTGATCTCCGGCAACTTCCTGGTTGTCGGCTGGGCCAGCGAATCGGATCAGCGGGCGGACCACCGAGCCGATCGAGTCGAGTCGTTGGACCCGCCGCATGCCGGCTTCGAGCTCGGCTGCTTGTCGGAGGTACTCCGCCGCTTCGCTCCCTTTACCGGCTGCCAGGAGGAGGGCCGCCAGACGTCTCCGCGCCCGAATTCGATAGTCGAGTGATGGAGAACTGTCGAGGATACGGCGCGCCACTTCGGCGGCGGCGTCGGGCCGGCCGTCCTCATCAAGCAAAGTGGCCTCCAGACCGAGTCGACCAAGCTCTGGCGCCATGCCGGCTTCCCGCCGCACGACACGCCGCTCGTAGCTCTCAGCCCGGTTCAACAAAGTCCGAGCCGCAGAGACGTTCCCCTGCGAGTGCTCCAGATTTGCGAGGGCCACCAGTGTGCGGACCTGATACAGGAATACCGGCAGCTCGCCCCCAACGGAGTGATCGAGGACCTCCCACTGCTCGCCGATCTTCAATGCGCGACTCAGGCAGCGACGCGCCTCGGCCTGATCTCCGAGTGAGCGGTGCAGGCCGGCAAGTTGCCGCAGAGGGCCGGTGACCCAGAATGACGCCGGGTCGACAAAGGCGCCCGCGGTAGTACGCGTCAGCAGCTCACGCTCAACTTCCGGCTTCCCCTCTGCCTCCGCAACCCAGGCCAGCCCTCCGAGCGATCCCACCTCTCCGAATACCCTCCTCGCTCCGAGCTGGTCGCCGAGAAGCCAGCGAGCGATCCCGAGAGCCCCTCGGTCGCCCGCACGCTCGCTCCAGACGGACCACTCCTCAAGTCTGCCCTCAATGCTGGACAGCCGGACGAGCTCTGTCATTGGCATTGGACGGACGCCAGGCAGCGACCAGAGCTTCTCCGCCAGCGCCAGAGTGTGGTCCACCAGCCCTTCGGCGCCGGGATGACGCGGGTTTCGGCAAGCAGCTTCAACCAGCGCGACCAGGTCAGGCATCGCCCCCAACTCATCCTTGCCGGGAGCGCGACGCAAACCGAGCTGCATGTGGGCGGTGAGGAGATCCAGTGCTTCCCGAGTGCTCCCGGCTCGATGCAGCAGACTTGCAAGCTCCACAACGGCCCGCAGCCGTCCCGGATCTGCGGCAAGACGAGCGCGCAGCGCCGCGGTGGCCCGCTCCAGGTCCCCGCGATCGTTGGGGAGGCGCGCCGCCAACCGCGACTCCGCCTTCCGAAGCGCCGCCGGAGCGCCGTGGTAGCGGTAGGCTCGCAGTGTGGGCTCTCTCCACACCTGGCGCTCGGCGATGGGAAACCGATCCACCGCAAGGAGAATCTGATCCAGCGCCCCGCTGAGGCGGAGCGCGAAAGCGGGTGTTCGCAGCCCGTGCATCGCGAGCATCAAATCCTCTCGCCCGAGGTAATAAAAGAAATTGCCCGGATCCCAGCGGAGGAAGGCAGCCAGACCTCGATGAGCCTCACGGGCGAGCCACTCGGCCTGCATCAGAATCACATCGTCGACATGGCTCTCGGCCGGCGAGAGCGGCGCCCCGCCTTTCCTTACACTGCGGCAGCTATGAGCTTCAAGGGCATTCCAATGGAGCGCCACGTGGTGGGACTTTGTGCGTCGGAGAATCTCCCCGGCGGCATCCAGGTGCCGCTGAGCGCTTGCCAGCGTCTCGGGGGTCCGAGGGACTTCCCAGAGGTAAGAGGACCCGAGGAGCTGATGGGCTTCCGAGTGATCAAACGATCCAGGTGACCGCTGCGCTCGAATCCGCAGCAAGCGCGACAGGTAGTTCTGGGCTTCCTTTCGGTTGCCGGCGTTCAGTTGATGGAAACCCAGAGCCCGCAGTGTCTCCGCTTCCCGCAGACTGCCCGGCGCATGATGACTCCGGATTCGCAGCGCCAGTTTCCACAGCGCTACAGAGACCTCGGCGCTTGCCTTTCCCGAGCTCGCGCGCCGCATCGCAGCGTCCGCCACGGCGAGGAGCGTGGCCCGCCGGCTGCCGGCGAGCGCTTCCGCCCGCTCGAGCAAGCCCACTGCGCGCGCCGCATCTTCCCGCGCGGCCGTTCGCAGCAACTCCTGAATATCAGTCAACCGCGGCTGGTCTGCCGCGACGAGTCGAGCGGCAAGAGCCAGAAGAAGCAAGAACGTCACTGCACGCATGTTCGTCTCCAGCTAAAGATCTCGCTGCCGAAACCCGGAGCCCGGCGGCTTCGCGTTTCGGCAGGCCGCGCCCGTTACAACCGGGGGGTGAGGACGACGCCACGATCCAGCCCGGCGACTCTTGCCCGGCACACAATCTGGCCCGTGTCGTTGACCCCGAGAGCAGAGCGCAGTTCATAGGCGGGAAAGTCGGGGATCAAGCCGTTCAGGTCCTGCATTCCGCCCAACGCGTCCCAAACGAATGCCCGTAATACCCAGCTCTGGGTGTTCGAGGGATTGATGGAGCGAGATTGGCCCACAACGGTTCCAACCGAGTTGATAGCGGCAGCCTGGCTTTCCTCGTAGTCCGAGTACGCCGGATCGCCGGGGAGGGTTCCGAGAGAGACTCCAGCGCCACCCTGCCAGAGAATAGCGCGCGGCGGCAGGCCCACCCAACACGAGACGCCGACGACCTGCCCAGCATCGTTCACGCCGCTGGGCTGGGTGTATGCGGAGCCCACGGTCACCGATTGGCGCACACCGGTTGTTCCGTTCGGGGTGCTGGGAGTCCAGAGGAAGCCGGCAGCCGTCTCGCTGCTTCCTGTAAAGCCGGCTACTCGGCCTGCCGGGCTGATGGCAGAGCCCTGACCCGGCCCGAGACTCCAGATCTTGATCCGGCCGCTGACCAGACGCGCCAGAAGTGCCTGCGCGGTGGTTTTGGGAACGTAGTATCCGGTGACACTGCCGAAGTCGTTGACTGCGATCCCTTTTCCTGCCGCAATCTTCGTCAGAGATCCGGCCTGCGGCCACAAGACTGCGTCCGCCGAACCAACGCCACGGTAGCTGTTTCCGGCAACATCTCGACGGGCATTGACTCCGCTGGCGTAGGCAGCGGTGGTGCTGCCTCCTCCTGTCGACAGTGGCTGCATTCCATCCACCGGCGACCACACAAACGGCGCCCCGCAGTTTCCGCTCACCAGTCCGTTCGAAGCGATGCCGGTCGGGTAACAGCTTCCGTCGGGGTTTAGAGATCCGATGTCGACGAGGTCGTAAGCAGTGGGAACCGCCACCATGGCGCGAACGGGGCGCATTCCGAGACAGGCCATGCCGGCTGCCGCCAGCAGAGAGCGCCGTGTGAGGGGCTGTTGAGACATCGTGAGAGAGCTCCGGGCTAAACGACGTGGTCCAATCTACGCCGTCAAGGGGAGTTTGCGGGGGTAGGCTCTCAAAACTCTCTCAAGCGCCAACGACCCTAAAACCCACGAACAGTGAACCGGTGAACTCTGCCGACACAGCCTGTTCGCAAACGCCGGCGGCGGGCTGATGAACGGGATGCCCAGGACTCCGGCTGCGGCGCCAGCGCCACCGACGGCGAAACGTGTTGCTTGACTCCTAATCACGCTCGAGTTGCGGCGGGTTCCATCGCACGCCTGGAAACCGGCTGAAGTCACGGTCCGTGGTCACCAGAACACAACCGCTCTCCTGCGCCAGAGCGGAGAGGTAGGCATCCGGCACAAGGTTTCCCCGCGCCTCTGCTGCTCGGCACAGGCGGAGGAAGATCTGCCAGTGTCGTGCGCCGGGACTGATGATGACGCAGCCAGGCAGATTCCGAATGGCCTCACAGAACTCGATCGCCCGATCCAATGGCGTCGGCGGGCTGAAAACGCGGGGATGAGTGGCTATCCGGAGCACCGAGCTCAGCACCAAATCCGAGATCCCGAAAGCTTCACCGGAACCGGCCAGCGCTTCGAGCCAGGCACGGCACTCGCCGTGCTTTGCGGTATCCTCGCGGTGTGCGTAGAGAAGTACGTTTACGTCAATCAGCACCATCGAACCGATCCATCAAGTCCAGCAAGTCGGCAGTATCATCGAGATCAACTCCCGGCTGAAGGCCGTTCCCTCGGAACGTGGGGATCGAAACCGCTTTGCACGACGGAGATTGCGTCTGCCGCACCAGCAGCTCGCGTAGAGCCCGGTCCAACACTGAGGTGAAGGTCTCTCCCCGCGATCTGGCCAGGCGCCGCACCTCTGCCATTAAGTCCTCATCGAGTCGAACGGTGGTTCTCATATGTCAAAGCATACTAATGAGACATAACATATGTCAAAAATTGGCGCAGTGCGCCAGGCCCTCCTCTGCTTCCGCACGGCCACGCGGCTCCTGCAGTTGCTCAAAGAGCGCCAACGCCTCGCGGAAGTGTGCTTGAGCTTCGCGCAGGTCCCCCGCTTCCAGGAGCAAGGCGCCGAGGTTGTTCAGGCTGACTCCGACTCCCTGCTTGTGGCCGAGCTCGCGGCGAATGGACAGCGCCTCATCGTAATGGGTACGGGCCTCCGTTACTCTCCCCAGGGAGCGTTCCACATTGCCGAGGCTGTCCAGACTGTTGGCCAGGCCATATACATTGCCCAGCTTCTTCTTGAGCCGGACGCTCTCCGCCAATAGTTCCGAGGCTCGTCCCAAATCGCCCCGCTGATGGTGGACCACCCCAAGATTACTCAACGCGATCGAAGCGCCGCGCCCGTCGCCTGCTTCCCGGTAGAGCCCGAGCGCCTCCTGATACAGAGCCATGGCGTCGTCCGGGCGCTCGTTCTCGAGCAGCACGTTTGCCAGGCAGTTCAACGCCTGTGCCAGACCTGAGTCGTCGTTTGCCGGCCGCCGGAGCGAGACACACTCGCGCAGCGCGTTCTCCGCCGCCTCGAAGTCGCTCTGATCGTGCGCCAGGACCCCCGCCGCCAGAAGCACCGCCGCTCGATCAACGGCCGCCGCATCTCCCGGCAGGGCTGCCAGCACGTGCGCGGCCGCCCGCCGCCCCTCCGTCACATGTCCCCGAATGGACCAGTAGTACCACAATGCCGCAACGAGGCGACAGGCGAACGAGCTCTTCTCCCTCTCTGCGGCAATCGTTGCCGGCTCATCATGCGGAAGCAGCTCAGACAGCGCGACCCGGAAGTTGTCGTGCTCCGCCTGCAGGCGGTTCAGCCACGCGGCCTGCTGCTCTCCCCGCAGCTCCCGCTCCCCGCACTCCGCGACATCCAGGAAGTATTGGGTGTGGCGAGCCTGGGTCTCGGCGAGATCCGCTTCGGCGAGTCGCTCCCTTCCGAAATCGCGCAGCGTCTCCAGCATCCGAAAGCGAATTCCGTCCGGCCCTTCCTCGGTAAGCACCAGGGAACTCTCGCGAAGCTGCGCCAGGTGGTCGAGCGCGGGCCCCGCCAGGGCCGGCGTGCCGGCGTTGCAGATCGCTTCAGCCGCCTCGGTGCTCCAGCCGCCGCGAAACACGCTCAGGCGCCGAAAGAACTCCTGCAGGGGCGGCGAGAGCAGCCGATAGCTCCAATCTACCGTCGACCGCAGGGCCCGCTGCCGCTCGACGACTCCTCGCTTGCGGGAGACAAGCAATCCAAACCGCCCGCCCGGACCTCCCCCGAGTTGCTGGAGCATCTGCGTTGGCGAAAGTACCTGGGCACGAGCTGCCGCCAGCTCGATGGCCAGTGGGATCCCCTCCAGACGATTGCAGAGCTCCGCAACAGCGGGCGCATTGCTGTTGGTAACCTGAAAGTCCGGTTTCACCGCCTGCGCGCGGTCGACGAACAGCCGGACACTCTCGAAGATGCCCAGCGCCTCCGGGGTTTCACGCTCGCCCGGGGTGGGCAAGGGCCGAACTGGAAACTCCCGTTCCCCGGGGAGTCCGAGGAGTTGCCGCGAGGTCGCCACACATGTCAAGCCCGGCGCCCGCTCGAGCAGGGTTAAGACCACTCCTTCTCCGCCGCCGCTTTCCGCCGACAGAGCGCCGACGAGCTGCTCGAAGTTGTCGAGCAAGAGGAGCGATCGTCCCGAGCCGAGGGCGGCTATCACCTGCTCGAGGGGGTCGAGTGCGCCAGGTTCCAGTCCCATGGCCTGGCGAATAGCCAGGGGAAGCAGTCCCGCATCCGAAAGCTCGGCGAGAGGAACGAACCACACCCGACCCGCGAAGGCATCCACCAGCCGTGTCGCCGCTTCGATGGAGAGGCGGCTCTTCCCGGTGCCTCCGGGCCCAGTCATGGTCACCAGCCGGACTGACCGGTCTTGCAGCAGGGCCTCGAGCTCCGAGACCTCATCCGACCGGCCGAAGAACCGGGTGAACTGGAGCGGAAGGTTGCCCGAGTGCGCCCGTTCCGCCCTCAAGGAAGGAAAATCTTGAGACGAGGCGCCGACGAACTCCACCTGAAACAACCGCTCCGGCTGTTCCACGTCTCTCAGCCGATAGACGCCGAGATCGCGCATGTGAATGTCCGTCTCAAGATCCCGCCTCAGCAGCGACGATGTCGCCTCCGAGCAAAGCACCTGGCCACCGTGTGCGGTGGCCAGAATACGGGAGGCACGGTGCAGCGCCAGCCCGCGATACTCACCCTCGCGGACCTCCACATCGCCGGAGTGCAGCGCCATTCTCACCCGCAACGGCTCGATACCGTCCCAGTCGTGGGAGTCGAGGGCGCGTTGAGCAGCGACGGCGCAGGCAAGCGCATCGCTCGCTCCTGCGAAAGCGATCAGGAACGAGTCGCCGCCCTCCTGAACTTCGTGCCCTCCATGACGGCTGAACTCACGCCGCAGCAGGCCATGATGCGCTGTCAATGCCGCGCGAAATCGCTCCCCTTCCCGCTCCCATCGTCCCGTCGAGCCTTCGATGTCGGTGAGCAGAAACGTCACGGTTCCCATCGGAACCGCCTGCACAGACGTCAACCGCAAGGGCTCTGTCTCCCGCCGTGAGGAGAGAGACTTGCCCTCGGCCGCTTCCTGGCTTGGCTGTCGCTCCTGCTGGGCTTCGATCCGCCTTGCGAGGTCGCGCGCCGGACGACTGGGCACTTCGCCCAGGTCCTGATCGAGGATCCGCTCCAGCTCCCGGAACTGCCGGAGGGCTGCCGCGAAGTCACCGGCTCCGGATAGCACCCGCATGAGCGTGAGGTGTGCCTCCTCTCGCAGCGGCTCCGCCTGCACACCGCGGCGCGCAATCTCCACGGCGCGGTCCAGCTTTCCGGTTGCCACAAGGAGGTCGATCATTTGTCGCATCGCCTGGAGGAGGCGTTCCGCCAGCCGCTCCTGCTCGATCAGAACCCAGTCCTCATAGAAACCCGGTAGCAGCCGACCCGAGTAGCGTTCCACCGCCTCGGAAAGGTGTCGGATCTTACCGGCCTCTTCCCGGGCCTGGGCGGACAACCGCAGTGCATGTTCAAAGTCAAGCACGTCGGTGCTGAACGACTCCGGGTTCAACTCCACCGACCACCGGTCCGCCACCACGACCCCGCCCGCCTCAATCCCGGGCGGCTCGAGCTGGTTGCGGAGAGATGAGAGCGCCAGGCTCAGGCTGTGCCTTCCCGACTCCGGTGTGGCTTCCGGCCAGAACAGCTCGATCAACGTCTCTCGTGGGTGGCTGCGGTGGCGATGGTATGCCAGATAAGCGAAAAGAGCCGCAGTCTTCTGAGTTCGAAAGCGCGTGATGGCTCTCTCTCCCAGTCTCGCACCCAACCCGCCCAGTAGCTCGACTCTCCAGACAGTCTGCATAACTCGCCTCCGTCCAAGAATGGGCGGACGGCTCTCTCAAAAGTCTCTCACACCATCCGACTGCTCAATCACCCAGGGCAAGAGTCTTGCGCAAGGGAATCTGCGGGGTCCGGCGTGGAGAGAAGATACGGGGAGCGACGAGCCTACACTTCATGGCAACGGCAAAAGAACCGTGTCTTGGTCTCGGTGGTGCAAAGCGGCGGAGCAAGCCGGGGGAGGACCGTAGCGCAACCACTGTACCCCGCAGCCTCGCAGCACATACCCGAGAACGGGTCGACCGCTCTCGTCGGTGACCGCTGAAGCGCCTGTCTCTCACGCGCCCGGCAGCGCCTCCAGTTCCTGAAGCAGTTTACTATCTTCCAGATACTGCTGCCACCGCCGGTCGTACGAGGCGTTGGTCTTCTTGCAGACCAGCGAATAAGGGCTGCCCACCCGGTCGGTCAAATGCGTGCAGTCGGCCCGGGAGCTTTCGATCTCAGAGTGAAGATGTCGGCGGCGGCGTTCGGCCAGCGGGAACCGGGCTACCGACAACTCGGGGTCTGCCAGGAAACGGCGGAAGGCCTTGCAATCCTCGCACGGGCATTTCAACTCCGCGTCGCGACGCCAGTCGGCCGGGGGCTCTGGGGGCGAGGCGGTGGCGGCGCGGAGGTGGGTCAAGCAGTGCTCGTGTAGCCGGGAGTAGGCCGACCGTGCGGCGGGCGCCTCGGGGAGTCCTTTGGCGATGGCTTTCAGGTCTGGTGCGATGACGGTGCGTATCCCACTGTCGAGTTCGGCCCGAAGAGTCCGGTCCACGAATCGATCCAGTGCCGCCAGATCCGAGCCCAGACTGAGGATCCGAACGACGCCGGCCACGAAGCCGCGCTGTGAGCTCTCCTCAACAGAGTAGCCTGCCGTGGATTTAGACTCCCAGCCATCGAGAAGCCGGGCCAGGCCGCTCGCCAGGGACTCGCAAACCGCGCGACGTTCGGCGCTCCATGTCGCCGGCATGTCGTACAGGGGCTCCAAAAGAGAGACCAGCCGGGTCGGCGCCGAGCGAAACGCATCCGGGCGCTGCTGCTCGATGAAAGCGGTGAGAGCGGGGTGGAGGGCATTCCAGCCAAATCGTTCGCAGAACAAGCGGATTGTGGGGCCCTCGCCGCCGGTGAATTCGATAGGGAGCACGTCTCTGAGGTACTGCTGAACAAGCTCGGTCGTGCCGATCTCTTTCAAAATCGCTAGCATACGACCGGCGCAGGACTCCTTGCGGTCGTAGCGGCTTCGGGGTGTCCAAACACCCAGGATAGCCCCGGCGAAGACCTGGCAGGCCGTGAGTGACGGTTCATCGGTCGCAGCGGTCACCATCCGCTCCAACTCGGGCAGCGCCACGGATTGCCCCTCCGCGGCGAGGATGGTGAAGAATCGGTCGTGCGGCCAGAGCACGACCGCACAGCGCCGGTACCAGCGCTCCATCGTCGCGCCCTCATTGCCGGTCGCCTCGTGAATCTCCTGCCGGACCGACCAACCGGTCCGGTCTTCCCCGCCGGGAAGGTCATCCACATCAATGTGCAGTTCGCCGAGAGGACGCTTCCGGCCAGCCATGTCGATCCAGTGATCCAGGGTGATGGAGTCATCGAAGACTTCATCGAACTCGGCCGAAGCATCCAGCTCGGGGTCACTCGCCCCAAGAGCTGAGCGGCGGCGGGATCGACTGTATCTGTCATACGAAGAAGCCCACGTGCCCAGATCGACTGAGCCACTCTCAAAGTGTGTCACCAGCGCCAGGAAGCAGTCGTAGTTCAGAGACTCCGCGGCGCGCGCCAGCACTTCGGCCCGAGGTCGGTCGGCGCCCTTCAGTGCGGCAGGATGCAGCCCCTCCGCAGAGTAGTGGTGCTCCAGAGGAATCACCAGCTTGTTGAGATCGAGGGATTCATCCAGAAACAGCTCGCGAAGGATGTCCGCAGCCGCGACAACGGCCGAGGAACTCCGGGGCGCTGAGGGCTGCTCGCCGGCGCAATTGAGAGCCAGATTGTAGACAAGACACACCCGGTAACCCGACCGGAGGGGAGTGATTTCGTGGCGGCAATCCGCGTAGAACGCAGCGTAACCCATGTGAAATTCTGAAGCGGAGCCGCCGAAGTCAACCTGCACGGACTTGCCCTCATGCTCCACAATCAGGGTTCCCCCCTCGTGGGCCGAAGGCAGGCAGACGACCAGGGTGGCGAACATCCCCGAAGTCTTCTCGGTGTCTCGGTGCGGGGCAAAGAAGCTGCCGGGTTCGTAAATGAGTAGTTTGTACAGCTCGTGACGGACTTCGCCGTCGATCGCAAACCGTTGCCTGGCCTCTTTCACCATCGCGGCGATCTGCCCGTCCCAGCCCTGGTTTCGCAGCGTGATACGGGACGGCTCGATCTGCCAGACCCGCCGAACATCCGTATCCACGATAGTCTCGGCGCCCCGACCGTAAGGAGCCTGGTCTGCGACCGCAATCAACCGCCGGGCATTCTCGGCCGACACGGGAAGACCGATCGAGCCGGCGCCCTCCACATCCAGGCCGGGAAGCAGCGGCGGCAGCGTTCCGTGGACCACAAATTCGGAGGACTCGCCCAGCGGGACAAGGAGTTCCTCAAGTCGCTCCAGCAGATCTTCCATCCCAACCTCCCCGACTCGAATCTCTTCGAAGGACCTCTCTGAGTAGTTCAACTGTTCAAGGCATCCGGCCTCTCAGCGACTGCGATCCTATCGAGGAAGCGAGGCAAGTGCGACCCTGATCCGGCTGCGTTCGGCTCCATCTCGTAGTCGGTCCGTGGCTGTGCCGTGGCCGGAGGGACAATGAGACGACAAGTCTTGACGTAAGGTGAGTGGCGATGACTGCCTGATCCTCTACCGCCCGTTCGACAAATCCTCGGACGGAATCCCGGAAGAGTGTGGACCCCAAATCGCCGGCCGCAGCCCATCGCATCCGTGGGAACGAATCATCGAACGAAGTCCGTCTCTGAGCTGTAGGAAGTGCCGTCAAAGAGAAATCAAACAGGGGATCGAATGCGGTTCGACAGTTCGGGAGCGATAGCGCGGAAGTGAGCTCCATTCCAGGTGTAGATCGTCTCGGCTTCCGCGACTGCCGCGCACCGTAGGAGGATGGCGTCGTAGATGCGGCCGCCGCCAATCCCCCGGGCAGCAGCATCACGCAGCACGGTGTAGTAGTCAGCTTGACTCTGGGTGATGATCGCAAGACGTTCCACCATCTCATCGACAAATAACAGTGCTTGATGAGGTCCGATCGGAGGTCTCAAGGGCAACCGCGTCATCACGGCGTAAACTTCCGCAAGTGAATGTGCTCCACACGCACACTCCGCCGGAGTGGCGGAGGCGACCACCTTCAAACTTGAGTAGTGCTAGAGGTGATCGCCGTAGAACGCCGCGACGAGAACGGACGTATCGAAGAAAGTCTTCACGTAGAAAGGCCGCCAAAGCGCGACTCGCGCGACCGGTTGATGAGTTCGTCAACTGGCTCGCGAACTACAGCGCCTGATCGATACACCCACACACCCATTTCCCGAACGAGGGGAGTCGCCTCCCGGACCGGGCGAAGGGTGAGCTCATGGTCAACTGCGGACACCTCCAGCGAGTCGCCTGGCTTCAGTCCGAGATCGTCGCGGAGGTTCTTCGGGATCACAACACGCCCCGCTTTGTCGATGGTAATCGTCGCCCTCATGAAGCCATTTTGCAATGGTAGTTCCCATCCGTCAATGTCGCCGAGGCGATCGAACATCGTGGCGCGCCGGACAGACGCCAATGACTTCCTCTGAAGGGTCAGGGTCCAAGGACTTGCACCCTGCGCGGCGCCGTGGATCGAGGACAAACAGAGCTCCATCGCGCCTCAACTCGGGGATCAGAACGTTTTCCGAGAACCACCAACTGCGGAACTTGGGTTAGGGCTCGGACGACCGAAAGCCGACTCGCCACGGTTTGCGAAGTCAGCGCTCAGGCGCCCGTCGCAGCAGACGGGCCTGCCTTCAGACACCTCACCGGGCTCCCTCTGAGGGTGCGTGCGGCGGCTCGTGCGGCGGCTCTACTTCAATCGCTCCAGTTGGCCTTTGCGACGGACCAGGTTCTTGTAGTCCCATTGAACCTCTCGCGCTTCCGCCAGCCACTGCTTCAGCTTTTCCAGGTCGACCTGCTCGACACCCGCATACCTCGCTTCAGCGGCTTTGAAGCTCCCTTCCGGCGTCAGCCCTTCCGCCTCGAAGGACTGCCCACTCCAGAAGAGCAGCCGCACACAACTCTTCAACTTGCTATAGCCGACGATCGGGTTCCCGTCGAGAAACCACACGGGGTGCGCGTGCCAGATCTTGTTCTCGGCCTCCGGCAGCGCAAGATCGATCTGCTCCGCCAGAAGCTCACAGATCGCTCGGTCCGCCGGCGACCTGGCTTCATGGTAAGCCTGAGTACCCGAATGCATAGTCAACTCCCTGTGCCGATGCTCACGGCTGTCGAGATCAACTGCCGACGTAGGCGGCGAGGTGTTTGCCCGTGAGGGTAGACCGGGCAGCGACGAGTGCGGCGGGCGTTCCCTCGAACACGATCCGGCCGCCATCGTGGCCGGCGCCCGGACCGAGATCGATGATCCAGTCGGCGTGCGCCATTACCGCCTGGTGGTGTTCGATCACGATGACGGACTTCCCCGAATCCACCAGGCGGTCGAGCAACCCCAGCAATTGCGCCACGTCGGCAAGATGCAGGCCGGTAGTCGGTTCATCGAGGATGTAAACGCCACCCTTGTCGGCCATGTGGGTCGCGAGTTTGAGGCGCTGGCGCTCTCCGCCGGAGAGCGTTGTGAGCGGTTGGCCAAGGCTCAGGTAGCCGAGCCCCACGTCGGCGAGCCGGTCGAGAATGGCGTGGGCGGCCGGCGTCCTGGCTTCCCCGGAGCGGAAAAACTCCTCGGCTTCGGTGACGGACATCGCCAACACCTGGCTGATGTCGCGACCCCCAAGGTGGTAGACCAGCACGGAGGCATCGAAGCGCTTGCCCTCGCAGTCTTCACACACCGTGGCGACACCCGCCATCGTCACCAGGTCGGTGTAGATGACCCCAGCGCCGTTGCACGTCGGGCAGGCGCCTTCAGAGTTGGCGCTGAACAGGGCCGGTTTCACGCCGTTGGCCTTCGCGAATGCCTTGCGGATCGGCTCGAGCAGTCCGGTATAGGTCGCCGGGTTGCTCCGTCGCGAGCCTCGGATCCCGCCCTGGTCGATGGAGATCACACCCTCACGTGCCGGGATCGAGCCGTGCATCAAGGAACTCTTGCCTGAGCCGGCAACGCCGGTGATCACACAGAGCACACCAAGCGGAATATCGACGTCGACATCCTTGAGATTGTGCCGACTGGCGCCGCGAATCTTCAGCGCGCCCGTCGGCATCCGCACCGACGGCTTGAGTGACGCCCGGTCGTCGAAGTGACGTCCCGTCAGCGTACCGCTGGCTCGGAGCGCCTCGACGGCGCCTTCGAAACAAGTCCTGCCGCCCCCAGCGCCCGCGCCGGGCCCGAGATCAACAACATGGTCGGCGATGGCGATGGCCTCGGGCTTGTGCTCCACCACGAGCACCGTGTTTCCCTTGTCCCGCAGCCTTATCAGCAGACCGTTCATTCTCTGGATGTCGTGGGGATGGAGGCCGATGGTCGGCTCATCGAAGACGTAGGTGACGTCGGTGAGCGAGGATCCGAGGTGCCGGACCATCTTGGTGCGCTGGGCTTCACCGCCCGATAGCGTCCCCGAGGGCCGATCGAGGGAGAGGTAGCCGAGGCCGATCTCCACGAAGGAGTCCAGGGTATGCTGCAGCTTGGCAAGCAGCGGCGCCACCGACGGCGCGTCGAGTCCGCGGATCCAATCGGCCAGGTCGCTGATCTGCATCGCGCAGGCATCCGCGATGTTGATCCCGTTGATCCGCGATGACCTGGCGGCCTCAGTCAGCCGTGTGCCGTCGCAGTCCGGGCAGGTGGTGAAGGTGGCGGCTCGATCCACGAATGCCCGGATATGGGGCTGCAATGCGTCGGGATCCTTGGAGAGAAATGACTTCTGCACCTTAGGCACCAGACCCTCGTAGGTGAGGTTGATGCCGTTGACTTTGATCTTGGTCGGTTCCTTGTAGAGGAAGTCGTACCTCTCTTGCTTGGAGAAATCCCGGATAGGTTTGTGCGGGTCGATGAACCCGGACTCGGCGAAGATCTGTACGGTCCAGAAGCTGTCGGCGCTGTAACCCGGAATGGTGATCGCCCCCTCCGCGATGGAACGGTTCTCATCGAAAAGCTGAGTGAGGTCCACATCAGAGACCGTGCCACGCCCTTCGCAGCGCTGACACATGCCGCCCATCCGGTTGAAGGTCGCCTTCTCAGTCCGGGTCTTCTCGCCTCGCTCCACTGTGATTGCGCCGGTTGCCCGGACCGAGGCGACGTTGAACGAAAACGCATTGGGCGAACCGATGTGAGGTTGACCCAGGCGGCTGAACAGGATCCGCAGCATGGCGTTGGCGTCGGTGGCGGTGCCGACGGTGGAGCGGGCGTTGGCCCCCATCCGCTCCTGGTCCACGATGATGGCAGTGGTCAGCCCATCGAGCACATCAACATCGGGCCGTGCCAGCGTCGGCATGAAACCCTGCACGAAGGCACTGTAGGTCTCGTTGATCAGCCGCTGGGACTCGGCGGCAATGGTCCCAAACACGAGGGAACTCTTGCCGGAGCCGGAGACGCCGGTAAACACCGTTAGCCGGCGCTTCGGGATCTCAACGCTGACGTCCTTGAGGTTGTTCACGCGAGCGCCGTAGACGCGGATCAGATCGTGGGTGTCTGCGGGGTGCAGCGGCGCTTGCGGGTCCATCCTCTTCCCCATCTCGTCTCCTCTACCGGTCCTGCCGTGGCGGGCGTGCCCGCCTGCGTCGCCACACTGCGAACAGTCTGACGCTACTGTATCAGTGCCATGGATTGGGGTCGAAGGGGCCGCTCTTGAAAGAGATTTGGCCCCGCGCTTTGATCAGGTCGCAGTTGTTAACGGATGGAACATGCACACCCAACGAGATATTTACGGGCGAATCTGTATTTGACGCAGTGCGGATCCGGATACGCTCACCGGGACTGTCGGGGAATTGAGCCTCTCAGAGCCGCCCTGTTTAGTGGCCCGAGACGTCGCCGCCCGGCGCTCGGTTCCAACGGAACCATCAGGGTGGAACAGTTCGCCTCGACCGGATCTCGTTGCGGCTTTGGCGCACACGGCGAGAGGGTACGGGGCGACTTCTCGAACCCCACTTCGCGCCCGACTCCGCCGGAGTTTCAGGAACTCGGGAGGGCCTGGAGGCGTCGGGCAGAGCCCGTCACCCTTGCGCGCTACGGCTGTGCCGGGACGGAGCTGAGTGCTGCCTGGAGTCGGAGGCGAGCGGCATCCCCATCCGCGTTGCCGGGCGAGACGGGGCGAGTCTCGTTCGGATCGCTCCGCAGGTCGTAGAGCTCCCCGCTGCGGACGAGCTTTCGGCCGTCGGCGGCAAATCCGTACAGCTTCCAGCGCTGGTCGCGTGCGAAGCGGCCGTCGTAGACTCCGCGTTCTTCTTGCTTGCCGCCATTGTACCGGAAGTCGATGAGCACCCACTCCCTCGGCCGACGGGCGCCGTCCGGGAGCTGTCCTTTCATCCAGGGCAAGAAGCTCCGGCCGTCGAGCACGCCATCCCCCGGGGGACGTGGGAGCGGCGCGCCGGTGGCGTCGGCAATGGTAGGAAGCACGTCGGAGAGGTCCACTAGATCGGTCACCACACGCCCCGGCGGGATTACGCCGGGCCAGTTCGTAATCATCGGCGCGTGCGTGCCTGCATCGGTGAGTTCCCACTTCCCGCCGGTGATCTGTGTCCCGTCCTTCATCCTCGTAACGTGGCCGCCGCCGGTCCCGTTGTCACCCGTGAAGAGGATCAGCGTATTGTCCCGCACGCCGAGCGCCTCCAGTTTCTTCACGACGCGACCGACCACGTGGTCCAGATACTCCACCATGTCTTTGAAGAATCGCTTGTCGTTCTGCTTCCGGTTGCCCACTTTCCACTCCGGACTGTGGGGGGTCGGCTGGAAGGGTCCGTGGGTCAGAATCATCGGGAAGTACGCAAGGAACGGCTGCTTCTCCCGCACCGAGCGCTCCATAAACTCCGTCAGGTAGTCCGCGCAAACGTCGTCGCAGTAGCCCCCAAGGACCTTGCGCACCTCGGGTCGACCCTTCGTGCGGTCATAGACGAGCAGGTTCGGATCCGCATAACGATCCCCGCCTATGGACTCGCCCGCGTGTCCGATGTTCCAGAGGCAGTACTCATCGAACCCTGCCTGCGCGGGCTTCTGACCGCGTGCGCCGTCGAGTTGCCACTTCCCTGCCACCGCAGTCCGGTAGCCGGCTGACTTCAGCGTGTTGGCAAAGGTTTGCTCGCCCTGCGCCAGCGATCCAAATCGGGTGTAGTTGCGCGGGTTATAGCGGCCGGTCATCAGCATCACGCGGGTCGGCGTGCAGAGTGGCGCCGCGTAGCAGTGCGTGAATCGCGCTCCGCCCTCCGCCAGCCGATCCAGGTTCGGCGTCTGATAGGAAGCGCTGCCGTTCGCGCCGACGCACTCGTAGCCGAAGTCGTCCGCCAGGATCAGCAAGACGTTCGGACGACGTTGGGCCGTACCGCGCTGTCCGGCAGCCGGCGCGACCGATGCTCCGGCCGCCGCAAACAACATCAGCATGGCCAGTGCCGGATTGAGGAGCAGGGTGCGAGGGAAAGAGGGATTCATCCGCGCCTCAGGCTTCCGACGCAGGCCAGTAGGAATACAAGGCCGCGTCCTTCAGGTAGAAGCGCACCTTTACGTCGCTCAGGGACCGGCTGGTCTCCGTCTGCGGCCCGCCCGGCTTCCAGGTCAGTGCATGTCGTACTGAGTCGCCGGTAAAGGGAATGCAGTCATCCCGGGTGAAGCCCGGCAGCACGCGATTTCGGCGGTCGAGCAATTCCGCCCGAACCCATCCGCCGGGAGTTACCCGGGCGTTGATGCGGACGCGAGGCGCCGGCAGCGACTCGCGACGGCTGATCAGCCAACCTTCTTCCGAACCCGCACTCATGGAGCAAAAACCGTCCAACCGCATTACGGCGAGACCGATGTTGCCGGTCGCCCGCGGCTCATCGTGAACCTTGTCGAAACCACCGTAATAGAAATACAGACGGTCCCCGATCTGAACCGGCGCGCGAGCGGTGAAGAGCATTCCGCCATCCCACGCGCCGCTCGGTCCCCGAGGAATGAACTGAAACCGCGCCGGAGGTCGGTTCCAACTGATCAAGTCCCAACTCCACGCAACCTGGACATCCATCGTCCGTGGAGAGTCTTCTTGCGCTTCCAGCATTCGCGGCACGCTGTACTCCACATCCTTGAAGTAGCGCGCGTTGTAGATCCAAGGAAGTCCGATGTAGAGGCCCTGGTAGGGAAATGCCGGCATTCCATAAACCTGTGTCGCATCCGGGTCCAGGTCATCAGCTCCGAAGACCGGACCCTCCAGAGGCTTGGTCCACTGTCTGCCGTCTGACGAAAATGCAATACCGGCTGCCCGACCCCGACGGCTTCGTGTCTTCCAGGTAGATACAAAACGGGAACGGTACGGATCCCAGAAGAAGTTGACCACATCCGACGATGAGAATAGCCCGGCTTCGGCGGTCTCGGTCGAAAACCTCCAGCGCAGTCCGTCCGGTGAGTACGCAGAACGCGCTCGGCCGCGGATGGCCTCGAAGCAGAAGAGTGTGTAGCGTCGATTGGGATCACTCTCCCACGGGCAGTGAATGACACTCGGATTGTGGCACACCCCGCCCGTTGCCTCCGGCTGGAGGACGGAGATGACCATGTTGTTCTCTTTGGAACCCTCGCGCTCGATGAGGCCCAGGTTTGGCTTGACCCACTGAATGCCGTCGGTTGACTCGGCATAGCCGACGTGGTTGCCGCGATGGATGCACTGGTACCACATCCGCAGCCGACCGCCCTCGTTCAGGACCGTGCCGTAGAGGTACGGGCCGGACATCCCGGATGCGCCTTCCCATGGCTGGTCCCGACGCAACACCGGGCTGGCCGGATGGTTCTCTGCGGCGTGAAAGCTGCGAGTAAGGCCGCGCGACTCCTCGACCGTCATCGCATCGAGGAACAGCCGCCGCCAGGGCCCCCGCTGGGCCCCGCTCAGTGCGTCCGTACCCTGTTCAGGTGTAGCAGCCGGAGCCGCAAGCCCTGTCCGGACTTGCTCTGTGCTCGCGAGAAGCGAGGATCCGCCGGCGGTTACGCCGGCGTTGTGGAAGAACTCACGACGGTTCAATGCAACGGACCTTCTCGCTCAACGGGTCGGGGATGACCGGGTACGCCATTGGTTAGCACCGGTGGACCGCGTTTCGCAACCCGATCCGCATGGCTCCGGAGAACTCCGTGAGGCTCCCACTTCAGTGGGAGCCTCACGGCTCAGGTCCTCTTCAGTACTCGGAAGGCAGCCGCCATGGCCGCCCCGGCAGATCTCTCTGCCGGCTTAATTGTCTTCAACAAACCACCAGTTGTTGTAGGGCATCGACTCGGGCCGCCCCCACTTCGCGTGGCCATCCACGAACGCAAAATGGATCCCGCCGCTGTGACGCTTGGAAGGCGCATAGGTCGGATTGTTAGCCAACAGGTCGTGCCAGTTGGCGACATCGCCGCCACTGCTGATCAGCGGGTAGCCGGCCGCCGCGTTCGCGGCGAGGTAGTAGTCGCACGCCAGAATCGTGGTGGACGGGTGAGTTACCTGTGCGAGCGTGACCGCCTGATTCTGCGCCAGATTGGTGGTCCAGCCGTAGTTGGATCCCGGGGGCGTGTGTTGGCCGGGAGCGTAGCTGATGAAGTTCAGCGCGTAGCTGCCTCCACGACCCGTGGCGGGATCATAAGGCGTGCCGGAGTGGGACGGGCAATCGCGAACCTTGCCGTTCTTGATGTAGGGCTCCGCGAGGTCACGCCAGGTGCGGGAACGGGGCGCTGTGATGGCGCCCGGGTAGTTGATGAACCCGGCCAGGTGCTCGTCGTAGTCCTGGGTATACATCCCCAGGCCCATACCGATCTGCTTCAGGTTACTCAGGCACATCGTGGCTCGAGCCTTCTCTCGCGCCTGAGCAAACACGGGGAACAGGATGGATGCCAAGATAGCGATGATGGCGATGACAACCAGTAACTCAATCAGGGTAAAGCCGTTCGGCTTTCGTCGAGACATGTGAATCTCCTCCGGACGCTCGCGAGGGACGGGCCTCGCACCCGTAAGGGCCCGTCAAACAACAACCGCGTCATTCCATTCCGGACATTCAGCCTTCGGCAGGATGACATAGTTCCATTCTCCGTGGAACTCTTGCGTCAGTAGCCGGACCTCTTCCAGTTCGCTCGTCCCGACGGTCACGCCT
>SYKE01000211.1 GCA_005798285.1 Actinomycetota bacterium | reverse complement strand
GGAGGTGCTCCTGTGGAGTGAAGTTTTCAGGAGACTCTTCCACGTCTACCCAACTTCGACCTCAGTCAGAGCTAAACGACATTTTCAGCATACTTCCGAATGGAATCTGTCCGGAGCGACAATCAAATCGCCGTGGTCGTCCGGAGTGTAGTCGCGGATGCGCTCGAATTCCGAGCCCCGGCCCGAGACGCGCACTCGGTGGACGCCGAACTCCGCCAGCCGGCTGCGCCGGCACATCAACTCGTAGCGGGAGACTTCCTTCAGATCCGGGTAAACGCGCACGTCATCCGGCTGCTTCAGGCGAAACTGTCGGACCGCCAGATGGGGGAACTGGCTGAGGCGCACCCAGATCTCGCCGAACTGGAACTTGCCCCGGGTATCCGAGCGGACACGGTAAGGGATCGTCGCCTCCTCGCCTGGCGCCAGCTTCAAATCGACGGGGAGTCCCTCCATCTCCCAGCCGGCGGGCGGAGTATCGAGCAGACTCAGCGTGAGGGGCCACTGCGTGCCGTTCTGGACCTCGAGCCGCGCGGATTCCCACTCGCCCACCGAGAGCCGCGACTCCAGGCGGCGGGTGATGTGGATCTGCTCGGGCCGGGCGCCGAATGCTACTCCGGCGATGAAGAGACAGCCGCACAGCGCGAGGTAGATCAGCGCAATGGGAAAGCCGAGCGAGAACACCGGCGTCAGCACCGCCGGAATCAGCCCCAGCGCCGCCAGCGTGATGAAAGATCGACTCGGCAGCATGGAGGCCATGAGCTACTCGCTGCGTCCGAAAACCGGATCGGGATAGTCTCGATAAAGCGCCGTTCGCAGGTCGCGCACTTTGGAATACACCGCCCGGTGCAGACGGTCGACCTCTCCGGTACGCCGCGCCACCTGATCGAAGCACGCTTCCAACTGAACCAGATTGCGGACTTCGATAGTGATGTTGAACTCACCCAGCTCGGCCGGACCCAATCCCAGCTTTCGCCGGCGGAGTCGCCAGCCGACGATCCATCCCGCCTCCTGGAGGTGGTCGAGGTAGCCCTTCAGATCGCGGCAAAACTCCTGGTCCGAAGCGCCCTGGACCAGGTTGCACCAGATTTCGTAGCTGTTCATTCGTTACTGTATCCGCTCCGCCTCGAGGCCCGGCCAGTCGGCGCAGGCGCCGTTCCCGGTGCGTCCCTTGCGGCAAGTCGCTTTTATCAATTCATCTTTTTTCGGATGGATACAGAATTGACCAAGGAACTGTGCCTCAAGGCATCCAAACGGCTCTTGTCATTCACCCTCATCGCAGAGGAGGACCCGACCATGAAGTCAAGAACCCAGAAGACACGAGCGTTCACGCTCATCGAGCTACTCGTAGTTATCGCGATCATTGCTATCCTAGCTTCGATCCTGTTCCCCGTGTTCGCCCAGGCGCGCGAGAAGGCCCGAAGCGCCTCCTGCCAGAGCAACCTGAAGCAGATGGCTCTGGGAGTCCTGATGTACGTTCAGGACCACGACGAAATCTTCCCGCCCGTCTATGCCGATGCCCCGGGCAAGCGGCAGGTGTGGGTCGACTTCATCCAGCCGTACGCCAAGAACATCCAGATCTTCCGCTGTCCCAGCGCCACCTCGGCGAAGCGGTTCTGGTACTCGCCGACCGGCGTCAGCGCCAGCTACAGCATGCCCATGAATCACATCATGACGGAAGGCTGGGCCAACCCGCGAACGCTGCCCGGTTTCACTCGATCGTCCGATCTCTTGATGATCACCGACGGGATCGATTTCTGGACCCATTACTGCCCGCAGGACCTGGGCCGCAACTGCTACGACCCCAACCGCGTGCCGGCCATCTATGCCTGCCGCCTGGGCAACAATCCGAATGACTGGGGCGCGGGCGTGCCGATCTGGCATCAAACCGGCGCCAACGCTGCCTACATCGACGGTCACGTCAAGTGGGCGAAGGGCGACCGCCTTGCGAACGATGCGACTGCCTGGGGCCACAACGGCCTTTGAGCTCTCTCGATCGTCTGGCACTCCATTCGAACCTGAGTTCGGAGAAACTCCATCATCCCTCCACAGAGCCGCCGACGTACATCGGCGGCTCTTCTTTTGATCGGCGCCCTTCTCGCAGCCGGGATCGCGGGATTCATTGCCCCGCGCGTCCATGAATGGCGGATCTCGCGGATGGATCGGCCGGAGCTTCAGGAATGGGTGACCCGCCACCCAACCGACGGGGTGGCCCGAGTGTACCTCGGCGTCCTCCTCGGGCGCTCCGGCCAGTCCGAAGAGGGGCTCCATCAACTGCGGACCGGGCTGAAGCAGAAACCGGATCTCCATGCGGCCCGCGTGAGGCTGGCGCGGGTGCTCGAAGCCCGGGGCGACATCGAGGAAGCCATGTCGGCGCTCCAACAAGGGGTCCATCGGGGGGCGCCTCCGCCGGAACTCGCGGTGGAGTTGGGACGGCTCTACATCGCAACGGGCCAGTCAAACCGAGCCGAGCCGCTTCTCACCGATCTCGTGCGCTCTCATCCCACCCACGCGGAAGCGTGGTATCGGCTGGGTCAGGCGCGTCTCAGCTCGAACCGACCGGCGGAAGCCCTCGACGCCCTCAACCGCGCCGCGGATCTGGCGCCGCGCACGGTGGAGTACCTCTCCGCCGTCGGTGAGGCGCTCCGGTCACGCCTTCGGCTCCCCGAAGCGGAGCGCCGTTTCCGATCTGCTCTGGCTCTCAGGCCGACGCATTTCGAGGCGCTGTACGGCCTCGCGCTGACTCAGCGAGATCAAGGGGTCGACGGTGCGGCGGTTCAAGCCGCGTTTCAGGCTGCGGTGGCCGCGAGTCCGGAGAACCCCCTCGCCCACTTTGCGCTCGCCGGAGTCTGTCGTGATGCGGGAAATCTTGAGGGAGCCGAGCGCGGCTATCGGGCGGCGCTGGAACGCGTGGAGCGCCGGGAGCCGCCCGAGTCGCTGGGTTGGCGTGCCCGCGAGGAGTGGCTTGGGGCTGTGGAGGCTCCCTGCTACCAACTGGCGGCGGTTCTCCGCCGCCGGGGCCGGCCGGCAGATGCGGCCGTCTTCGAAGCGCGCTTCAAGAAACTCAGCAGCTATCGAAATGAAGTTCGTCGCCTCCTGGCACGCTCCGCCTATCGACCAACCGACGGAGAACTCAACCTTCGCCTGGGCCGGCTCCATGCAGCAAACGGCGCTCTCGTTCTCGCCGAGATGGAAATTCGAACCGCAATTCGCCGCTCCGATCCCCCCGGGGCGCTGCAGGCTCTCCATAGGATCCTGAAGCAGCGACAGGGATCGAAAACACCATGAGACGCCTCCTAATCCTGGGTCTCACGCTGCTGGTTGCCGGATGTGTGGGCCCTCGCCACGAGGAGTCCAGAGTAAGCCCGGCTCCCACCGACCCATCGGTTCCTCAGTTTGCAGATGTTACGGAGTCCGCCGGGATCCGGTTTCGGCAGGGACTCGGCGGCAAGCGCCCCCTCACGATCCTCGAGTCCACCGGCAGCGGCTGCGGCTTCCTCGACTACGACTCCGATGGACGGCTGGACCTGCTCCTGGTCGGGCAGCCACGCTGCGCCCTCTATCGCAATGAAGGGGAGGGTCGCTTTCGAGATGTAACCGGGGAGGTCGGTCTGGACCGCGACGGCTTCTGGATCGGCTGCGGCGCGGGAGACTTCGACAACGACGGGCGCACGGATCTCTTCATCACCGGCTATCAAACCTGCGCGCTCTATCGCAACACGGTTCAGGCGGGGGCCGTGCGATTTGTCGATGTGACCCGATCCGCCGGGATTCAACCCGGCGGATTTCAAACGAGCTGCGCCTTCACGGATCTGGATCGGGATGGACTGCTCGACCTTTACATCGCTCGCTACGTGCACTTCGGTCCCGACGAGCCGCAGTATTGCCGATCTTCCGACGGCAAGGTGCTCCGAACCTGCGGTCCCGATGTTTACGAGGCGGAAAAGGGGTCGTTCTACCGCAATCGCGGCGGCGGCAGATTCGAGGACGTCACCCGGCGGTGGGGCTTCGACAGCGCCCACGGCAAGGCGTGGGGCGTCGCCGTAGGCGATATCGACGACGATGGCCTTTCTGATCTCTACGTCGCGAATGACGAGATGCCGGGCGACCTGTTCCACAATCGGGGCGACCGCGTCTCCAACATCGGAGCGATGTCGGGAACCGCGTATGCCCGGGAAGGCTCGGTTCAGGGTGGGATGGGCGCCGACTTTGGAGATTACAACAATGACGGCCGCCTCGATCTCGTGGTCACCAATTTCTGGATGGAGCCAAACTCGCTTTACCGAAACGACGGGGCGCGCCTGTTCTCGGAAGTCTCCCCGGCTGTGGGATTGATGGAAACCACTCGTCGCTTCGTCGGCTTCGGGGTACGGCTGATGGATGTCGACCTGGATGGTACGCCGGACCTCTTCTTTGCAAACGGTCACGTCCAGGACACCCAGGAGGTGGATCCGGAACAGGGGATGCCGGAACTGATGCAGCTCTTCCTGAACCGCTCCGGGCGCTATGTCGACGTGTCTCGACAGGCGGGAGCGCCGTTCTCGAGGCCCCTGGTCGGGCGGGGCGCGGCTGCGGGAGATTGGGACAACGATGGGGATCTCGATCTCGCCGTCACCGACATGGAGGGGAGCGCCCGGCTGCTGCGGTGCGATCAACCCACATCCCGACCGACCGTTCACCATTGGCTCGAGGTTCGCGCCCTCACCGCCGGTCCCACCCCGAGAGAGGCGCTCGGGGCCCGCGTGACGGTGGAGTCCGAAGGCGTTCGAAGGATCCGCGAGGTTCAGACGGCGGGAAGCGTCCTCTCGTCTCAGGATCCTCGCGCCCACTTCGGCCTGGGAGATCTCGGCGGGAAGTCCACGCTGGATCGAGTCCGAGTCCGCTGGCCGGACGGATCCCAAATTGAACTCATGGATGTTCCGGTCGACCGACTCCTCACCGTCCGGCAAGGCGCAAGGTCAACCGGAACCGATCAGTAGCCCGCGGCGCAGCCGTCTTTCCGAGACTCCGTACCACCGGAGAGGACCCCGGAGCCCGGATCGATCATGATCGCCTGATAGCCGCCGCCGTTCGTGGCCGTCCGCTGCAGAACATGTCCGCGTCGTGCAAGATCATTCGCGACAGCCGCGGGGATGCCGTTCTCGAGAATCACCGTGCCGCCCCGAGCCTGCTCCGGTTCGGCGCGGGGTGAGGCGGAACCCCGATGCTCGATCCTCGGCGCGTCGCCGGCAGCCTGAATGTCCATCCCGAAATCGAGCATGTTGATGAGCACCTGCGCCTGGCCCTGCGGCTGCATGTCG
>SYKE01000210.1 GCA_005798285.1 Actinomycetota bacterium | reverse complement strand
CAGCGGCCGGGCGGCTCCAGCTCACCTGACCGCGCTTGCTAGTCGTCGCCGTCTTCATCTTCCGAGGGCGGGTTGAAGTGTTCGGCAGGGAATCGACGGGTGGGGAAGCGGGAGTGCCACGCGGCCCGCGCCACCACGCCCGCGTCGGCGCGGTCCACGTCGCTCAGGTCGAGTCGCTGACTGGCCAGAGCCCACTTCCTGGCCTCACCGAACAACGTGCGAGCGGGTGCATTCATCTCGTCGATCGGAATCCGGTTGGGAACAGTCGTGTAGCCCCGAAAGTCCGGTCGGTCCGTGAAGCACGCGTGGAGCGGGCGTCCGGTCTTGTCGAATCGGTTCATCGGTTGGACCCCGAGCACGAGTCCGATCGTGCGTGCGAAGGACGTGTGGTCGTACATCTCGCTCACAACGGCTCCTCGACGCGTGTACGGTGAGATGCACATCGCAACGGTGCGATGGCCGTCCACGTGGTCCACCCCGAACTGGCTGTCATCCTCGATGACCAGTATCAACGTGTTACGCCAGAACTTCGAGCGACTGATGCCCTCGACCACGCGACCCAATGCCAGATCGTTGTCCGCCACGGCGGCCCGAGGCGTCGGCATTCCCGGGCGCGTCCCCGCCGTGTGGTCGTTGGGGAGGAGCATGATGGAGAGCTGAGGCATCCCGCCTTCCTTCTCCCAGCGAGCCAGTTCCGCGAGGTACTGGTCGGCGCGCCATTGGTCGGAGACGATACTTGGGAATCCGATGAAGTTCGGGTGCAGGAATGGTCGCAGGGCCGCGTTATCGGTCTCGGCCGTGATGCGGTAGCCCTTGCCGCCCCGTTTGTAGTCGGCCCAGAGTTGTGACCACGAGGGGGTTCGGCCCGTCACCGGGTCCTTCACGCTCGGATTGTTCACCCACTCGCCGTAGACGCGGACACTGCGGCCGGCCTGTGCGGCGGCGGTCCAGAGGAACCCCGTGGGGGAGTACGCAAGCGGATCTCCGCCATCGTACGGGTAGCTGCGGGCATGGTGTCCGTAGTTGTGCTCGCTGTAGGCATTGGCGAGTGAGGACGCCACCCACTGGTGTCCGTCTGCCGAGTTGGTTCCGCTCGTGAAGGTGTTGTCGAGCAGCACAAACTGCCGCGCAAGAGCGTGGTGGTTCGGAGTAACCTCCTCGCCGAATGCGGCGAGCTTGGGATCTCCGTTGCCCTCTCGCATGTCGCCGAACACGAAGTCGTAGGTCTGATTCTCTTTGATGATGTAGACCACGTGCTTGAATAGGCTCGGCTCGCCCACCCGTTCCGGGATCGGACGGGGCGCAGCGTTTTCGCGGGGTTTCGGCTCGGCGCCCCACTGATTCCACTCTGCGACACGGCGGGTGTATGCGGGGAGGTCGGTCAGAACGGTCGGCTCGACCACCTGAAGAGCGCCGACACTATTGTGAACGCCGAATGCGTTGTTTCGGCTGGTGCGTCGTGGGCCAATTCCCTTGCTGCTTGCGACGAGTAGACGATCTCCGGCGCGATCGACCGCAATGGGATACCAGGCCGCGGGAAGGAAACCGAGCACTGGGTTCTTCGCTTCCAGATCCAGCACGGCTACGGCATTGGCTCCCCCGCACGATACGAACAACCGCTTGCCATCTCCGCTGAAGATGGCGTCGGTCGGCATCTGGCCGAAGCTCGAGTCCCCTGGCGGGGCCAGCGACAGCGTTCGCACCGGCCTCTTTCGGCGGACATCGACGACATGCACTTCATCGGAATCCGAGCTGGTGACGATGAGACGTCTGCCGGAGCGGTCAAAGCACATGCCTCCCGGCTGCCGTGCGACATCGATGTGGTACGGAGACGCTAACGGCTGCGTGGACAGCAGCGTAACGGAGCCGTTGTTGGCGGCATCCGTCCTGGGATCGACCCGAACGCGGCTGCCGGCGGAGTCGGCCCAGGGCTCTTTTGCATCGGCTTCCTTGCCGCCCCGGTTCGCCACGGCCAGGGTCCGCCCATCGGGGGATAGCTCCACGTGATAGGGAGAGACGCCGACCGGCACGCTGCCTACGATTTTGCCGCTGGCGGTATCGATTTGCGCGACCGAGTTTCGGATCCCCAGCGCTACGAAGAGCGATGCGCCGTCTTTCGAGACAGCGAGACCGCCGGCCTGTGGATTGCCGGCGCCGCGGCCCCTCCGGTCGCCGTTCCGGGAGCCGTCATCCGCAACCCATTCGGCCGTGATGGCCCAGCCTTTTGCGCCGGGTTCCAGCACCGTGATCTTTCCGTCGCCGCGAGACGCGTAGAGGCGCTTGCCGGACGGAGCGAACGCGATCCCCAGCGCTGCGGCGGAAAAGTTGATGTCCTGAACCGGTGTACCGTCCGTGTTCAGGATCTGAA
Source organism: Actinomycetota bacterium (assembly GCA_005798285.1). Taxonomy (GTDB): domain Bacteria; phylum Armatimonadota; class SYMT01; order SYMT01; family SYMT01; genus F1-80-MAGs030. The sequence continues at coordinate 8,106 of SYKE01000210.1, read as the reverse complement.
TGCGGCTGGTGCAGAGGACTGCGATCTGGGAGCCGTCCGCCGAGACGGAGAGATCCTTGGGTCGTGCGCCCTCAAGAAGCTGGACTTTTCCAACCGGCTTCATCAATTGATGGGTGGTGGTCAGGATCGTCCCATCGGGCTGGACGCCGGGGGTGAGACGGGCGCCCTGCGCAAGGGCCAACCCGGATGCCAGCACGGCGGCGCCGATGGGGAGGTGAATCAGACGCCGGGTGATGCTCCCGGTTTTCGTCGACGTTCGGGGGGTCATGGCAGAACTCCGTGGTTTCTTCGAGGGAGCTTTCTTGACCGGACGTCCGCTGACCTGCCGTGACACCTTTGTGACACCTTAAGGAAAGGCGCAGCGCTTACAACGCGGATAGGGGTGGATGGAATGGCAGCAGGCGATGAGGTTGCGGGCAGCGAGGGAGTATGCCGATTTGAGTCCAGACCGAACGGCAGCACGCGGGTTGTTCTCGAAGTCGACGGCACGGCAGTCAGCGGGCTGCACATCCTTCCCCTCAGGATCTGGATCGGTCGCGCGATCGTGGCGATGGATGGAATCTGCGGCGTGTGGACGCTCGAAGACCAACGAATGCGGGGTTACTCACGCCGCGTCCTGGAGTACACCGTGTCGCACATGAAGCGTGGGGACGCGGCGGTCAGCATGCTCTACGGGATTCCGGACTTCTACCCCAAGTTCGGCTACTCGACGGCGGGCCCCGATCAGATGCTCGAGCTTCGTCCCCCGAAGAGTTCCGTTCTCCTCCCCGACGGCTGGACCGAGCGTCATGCTCGGCCGGATGACCTGGACCGACTGGCGCACATCTACCATCAGGAGTTCGCCGGACGCACCGGGGCGTCACTCCGCCCATCGGGAGGCGACCCGTGGGCCCGATTAGCCAAAGCGTTGGAGTCGGCGGAGGTGGAGGACCAGTGTCGGGTCGCCGTGGCGCCATCCGGGGAGATCGAAGGCTACGTGTGGAGGGCCGGCTGGCATTGGGCCGTTCGCGCCGCCGGTCGTCGCGAGCCGGATGCCTTGATCCTGGGCGAACTCGCCGCGACGAGTGACCTGGCCGCGGAGGTGGTGCTGGCGATCGCACGCCATTGGACCCGGGAAGCTGCGGACTCTACGGGACAGCCAGTGAAGCGCGCACTCACCGACTGTGCGGGCGATGATCGGATCGGGAGAGCGGCTCGGAGAACCGGAGGCACACTGCTTCGCCGCTACACGCCCACTGCTGAGTCCATGATTTGCGCGCTGAACCCGTTCAAACTGCTTACGTCCCTGGCGCCGGAACTCCACGGACTCATTCGAGCGGCGGACCTCGCTCCGGGAGCCCTGAACCTTGAGATTGATGGCGCGGCGCTCTGCATCGAGTGGGATTCCAGTGGACCGGTGGTTCGGTGCGGTCCGACAGGAGAGCAAGCCGATCTGCATCTGACCTCCATGGAACTGGGTTCGCTGATCTGCGGCGCGGATACACCGGGACAATTGGTCTCTCCGCGGGCCGTCGCTACTCCTCACGGCGAGCAACTGCTCCACGTATTCTTCCCGGTTCGGCAGCAACACATGTCACTGCCGGATCGATACTGATCCGAGCGCCGGTGTCGCCGGCATGAAGAAGGGGAGCGGCCAAACCGGACCGCTCCCCCTGAACCCGCTGCTGCCTGGATGAGCTACTGAACGCGCGGATCGAACTCCACACCCATTTGCCGGTAGCCGGCCTGGACTTGCGCGTCGGTCGCTGTGTCCTGAACGAAGTCGGGAATGTACTTCGCGTGTCCATCACAGAAAAGGAAGATCCGCCCCTTCTGATGGCGCTTGCTGGCGGTCCATCGACCGGTTGCCCCCGAGTTGTAGCCGGGGATCATGTAATAAGTCCCATAGACGGTAGTCGACCAGGCGGCTGTCCCTTTGCCGTACTCGGAAAGGAGCATGAGCTTTGCCGGGGCGGCCATCTCAGCAAGGCTGACCGTTCCGCTCGCGGGAGGGCTTCCGAGCGAATTCTTGGAAAGCCAGTAGTTGGCCGCATAGCTCAGAGGAAAGATCTGAGCGAGCTGCTGGGGGGTCATACCGGTGCGGGCACCGGGCCAGCCCGCGAAGACCAACATCTGGCCAAAACCATTCAAACTGTCCGGCTTGGAGAAGCACGCCTTGTCCGCATCCGCCGGGCATCCGTAGAACTGGGTGTTCTTGGCATAGGGCTGGATCGTGAGCGGCCACGGGAGCGAACTCCGAATCCAGGTCGCGCAGCCACCGAGGTAGCTGTCGCCACAGGTGACGAAGGGAAGGGACTCGTCGTAGTCCTGGGTGTACATCAGGAACGACGTGCCGATTTGCTTCAGGTTGCTGATGCAGGTCGCGCTGCGCGCCTTGTCACGAGCCTGAGCAAAAACCGGAAAAAGGATTGAGGCAAGGATTGCAATGATGGCTATTACCACCAGCAACTCGATCAAGGTAAACCCCTTTCGGGATCGTTTCACCATAGGATAACTCCAGCCGGGCCCGCATCGAGTTGGCGGACTACCGGCATCGGCGGGCCGGGCCGGGACGGACTCCCAGGTCCTCAACCACGCCTGACGAAGTATAGCGATTTGTTAAGAAACTTGTGCCAAATCGGCTACCGAAATCACGAAGGGTCAAGCCGCTTGAATCGTGCGCCTTGACCCCTCAATGCCGTCCTGTTAGCGCAGTCCCATCAACTGCTTGACGATCAGCAGTTCCAGACCCTCATAGTCCCGTTGATCACGGAAGTCCTGAATCTCGTTGGGATCGACGCGGCGGGCGACCTCTACGAGCTGGAAGAAGATCTCCTTGCTGTTCTCGAGATGGCGCCAGGCGATGTCGTGCGGTTGGGTGCGCATCGCCTTCACATCAAGGCCAACCCACTCGCCCTTCGCACCGTATCCCGCTTGCTCAAGCACCCAGACCTGGTTGAAGGCCCGTCGAATGTCGACCGTGCCAAAGGCCTTGTCCTGATCGTACTTCAGGCCGTTCTGGTCGTTGAGATGCACGCTCCAGAGTTTGTCGTGCCAGAGAGCGTAGGCCATTTCGTCTGAGGGATCCAGCCCTGCCAGGATGGCGTGTGCGCTCTCGATGAGCACCCCGGTTCGGCTCGGGTCGATGGTCTTGTAGCAAAAGGCCAGGAAGTGTCCGGTGGTCGGCATGTACATCAGATCCATCGGCTCGTTCGGCTTCATCTCGCCGAGGATCCGGATGGAGGAGTCGTATTCGAGAAGCGCGTTCGCGTAGTCCAGCATGTAAGCGAAGCTCTCAGTGGCCCGCTTCGCCTCCCGTATGTAAGTGCCTTCCCGCGCCGGCCACCACACGATGTCTTTGGTGCCGATCATGTGGGCGATGTCGACCGCTCGCTTGGATCGGTCGATAGCATAGGCCCGCTCCTGGGCGCAGTTGGACGTGACCGGACCGTCGCCGGTTCGGGGATCTTCCCAGAGTCGGGGCGCGATGAACTCGGCCTCGAGCCCGTGGTCCTCCAGCATCCGCTTGACTACCGCCACCGCAGCTTCCATCTGCGGCGCGGGCAGATCGGCCGGAATCACGTCGTCATCGTGGAACTGGATTCCGTGAAACCCGAGTCGCTGTGCGATCTGGAGCTTCTCTTCGAAGCTGCGGCTGGGCCGGACCGGTGGGCCGAACGGATCGGCGCCTTCGTGCAGGTTCCACGGACCAAATGAGAATCGATACTGGGTAGCCACGTTGCCTTGCCTCTTCCGGGGGCAGCGGCTGCCGGCCACTGCCCCGCAGTCTACTTGCGGTTTTCCATCACTGTTTCGAAGCTCTCGCGCAGGGCGGGGAGGTGCGTTACCAACGCGCCGAAATCGCCCTTCCGCAAACTCAACACATCCATCGGCTCGCTGCACTGAATGGTCGCGCCGCGGGTGGTTTGATTGAGCAAAGCCATCTCCCCAAAGTACTCTCCGGGGCCAAGATTGGCCAGTACCCGCTCGGAATCTCCGTCCCGCCGGACCACGTCGCAGCGGCCTTTGATGATGATGTAGAGCCGATCGCCGAGATCTCCCTGACGAAACACGGTTTGACCCGGCTCGTAGTGTTCCTGCATCACGCCGGCGCTGTGGGCAATCTTGAGCTGAACGAGGTCGGGGGGCAGCACCATGTCGACGGCCCAGGCAAGGGCCGTCCGAAACCGTCGATCCCATCCCGGCAGCTTCATGAGGTAGATGGTCCGCCACATCACCCACGCCAGAATACCGGACACCTGGAAGCCGAACACCTCGGCGACCGCGGAGTGGTGGCCGAGGGACCCCAGCTTGCCCAATCCCGGGAATGAAAACTCGTGACTTTCGCCGCCCCGGATCGCGTTCACCACGTTGTGCGCCGCTACTTTGGCTTCTTGCACCGCGTGTTGCGCTGTTGGCGGAGCGAAACCGTTTGCACCGTTCGGCACCAGGGCGCAGTCGCCGAGCGCCCAGATTCCGTCGGCTCCTTCAACTTCGAGCCGCCCGTTGACCTTGAGCTTTCCCCGCTCCTTCGGGAGGGGGAGGCTGTCGACAAGCGGGTTGGGACTTGAGGGGACGGTGGAGATTAGGGTGCGGGTGGCGATTCGGGAACCGTCTTTCAGGACAGCCTCATCCGTAGTAGCGGCAGCCAGATAGCACTTGAACCGGATCTCGACCCCACGCCGATTCAGCACCCTCTGAGCCAGGAGGCCCAGTTTCTCGGTTAACTCAGGAAGAATTCGGTCTCCGCCATGGAGCAAGATCACATTGATTTCCGAGCGATCGATGCCGTGATAGGTCTTTGCTACTCCCCGCACGAAGTCGTTGAGCTCAGCGACCACCTCCACGCCGCTGAATCCGCCACCGGCGACCACGAAGGTGAGCAGGCTCTTTCGGAGCGCCTCGTCGCGCTCGATGGCCGCCTCTTCCAACACGTGGATGATGTGGTTGCGGACAAAGAGAGCGTCGCCCAGGTTCTTGAAGGGCAGGGCGTGCTGTGTGAGGCCGGTCAGGCCCCGAAAGTCCGTGACATTTCCCAGCGCCAGGACCAGGTAGTCGTAAGGGATGCGGTGCGCGACGGGCTTGAATCCTGGGCTCGTCACGATCTCCTTTTTCTCCAGGTCGATGCCTTCTACATCGCGGACCTGGATCTCTGTCTTCGGCAAGAGTCGCCGGAGCGGACTTACGGTGTCAAACAGGCCAATGCTTCCCGAGATGATCTCGGGCAACATCGGTTGATAGACGAAGTAGTTCTCCCGATTCACGAGGGTGATTCGAAAGTCCTCGCGACCGCCCAACGCCTTCTCGAGCGCCATCGCGGTGTATACTCCCGCGAATCCGCCTCCCAGCACCAGCACTCGCTTCACAGCCGCCATCGCGCTCACCCCCCGGAATGGACTTTCGCCGCACCAACTCTATTCCGCCTCCCGGGCGGGTCGACCTCCGCTCACTGCGTTGATGGCGAGGAGATCAAAGTTGTCGGCAACGAAGCTGTGCCCGCCGGCTCTGCAAACTGACAATGAGTCCCGGAAGTGAACTTTCCCGAGCGGTCGAAGTCGGGGTGGGGGACATGCGGCGGCATGCGGCAGCGAGTGGGTTTTCGGGATGGCTGGACCTCCTGGGCACTGCCGATGATCTTGCTGCCCGGCGCTGTGCTGGCAGTCGCTCCACTCGGCGCTCCTCGTGCGGAGTGGAAGTCCGTGGGTCAGCCAGGTCCGGGCGTCAGGGTGGACAGCCGGCGCGGTCCGACTGGGGAGGTCACCGTGATCCGAGTCGACCTCTCGCCGGGAAGGGCCCGCCTGGAGGTTGCTGCCGCCGACATTGCGAGACGCGACGGGGCGGTGAGCGGGCGCGCCCTACCGTTGGCGGGATGGCTGGCGCGCACCGGGGCGTGTGCGGCGGTGAATGGTGGATTCTTCGGACGGGATGTGAGCGAGGACCACCTTCAGATACTGGGGTTGTTGAAGTGCCGCGGACGAGTTCGGAGCGCCGCTCCTCGGCTGAGAAGTCGCGGTGGCCAGGCCTATGCACGCGCTGCACTGGGAATCCCGACCTCCGGGCTGCCCGAAGTGGCGTGGGTGACCGGCCTTCGGCCCCTGCTCGCTTATGGCGATCCCCTCTTGAACGCAGCCGGGAGAGTCTGGTCGGTGCGCGAAGCGATCGGGTGCGGACCGGCGCTGATTCGACAGGGCGTCACCCGCGTTACGGACAGCGAGGAACGCCTGATCAGCCCTGAACTCGAGCCGCGAACCGTGGTTGCTACAGCCCGGGGAGATCAGGGCGAGTCGATTGCGGCACTGTTCGCCTTTGAACGAAGTGGGTTTGACGGTTGCGCACAGGGGGTTAGGGAGTACTTTGCGCACCGCGGCCGCGCTCGAGTGATCGATGCGATCTGCCTTGACGGCGGAAGCAGCACTCAGGCCATCTGGAAAGACCGGGGTGGCCTGGCCAGCACTAACCCCTTTGCCCGATCGGTACCAACGGCGGTGGTAGTGAAGTGCGGGGGAGTGGGGGAGTAGGGGTGGACTGTCCGAATGGACGGCGCCTCGGACCGGAAGGCGGACTTTTCACCGCCGCAGCGGGTTGGCTATAATACGCTTCGAGAAGTTTTGAGTGGGTCGCACGGCCCGGTCCGGGAGTCTAACGCCATGGCAAAGAAAGAAACCAGTAAGACGAACGTTGCGGCTCGCGCTGAGCAGAAAGCCCTCGCGAGCACCTGCAGGGTCTGCGGAAACAAGAGCGAGCTCGTGATGCGCGTACCGAGCGTCGGCAAGCGTTACATGGCTCGACTTTGCTGCGAGAAGGCCGGCAAGGCCTAGTACACCGTTCGATCCGCCCCGCGGCGGGATCGTGTCGCACGGAGAGGATCCCCCGATGAGGGGATCCTCTCTTTTTTGCCTTCATATCAGCAGCACGAGCGAGGGGCGCCCGAGTGAGCTGGTGGGACGCCCTGCCGCTCCCGGAAGAGAAAGGGCTCCCCGTTTCCGGGGAGCCCTTCTCAACGGAGACACGAGGAACCGCCCTAGAGAGCGTCGTTCCCTCGTTCCCCCGTTCGAATCCGCACGGCGTCGGACAGTTGGGTGATGAAGATCTTTCCGTCGCCGACTTCACCGGTGAGGCAAGCGTCGCGGATCGTCTTGATGACTTCCTCAACCACCCCCTGCGGCACCACGAGCTCCACCTTCAACTTCGGAAGCAGCCGTACCCGGTACTCCAATCCGCGGTATCGCTCCACGTAACCCGCCTGTCGGCCGGCCCCGCGAACCTCGGTAACGGTCATACCGGTGAGCCCCATCTCCTCCAACCGATGCTGGAGCTCTTCCAACCGCTCCGGTCGGATGATTACTTCGAGCTTGATCATTCTTGTGCCTCCTAAAGTGCGTAGCCTTCTTCACCGTGCTGGGAGAGATCCAGACCGGCCCGTTCATCCGTTGCGTTGACGCGAAGTCCGATGGTCTTGTCGATGATCAGCAGGATGATTGCCGTCGCTGCTGCTGCGAAGATCCAGGTCACGCCAACACCAAGTGCCTGGATGCCGAGCTGCCCAGGGTTACCTGACAGGAGGCCATCCTGCCCCGCCGAGTTGACTGCCTTGCTGCAGAAGACACCCGTGAGGAGAGCTCCGACCGTTCCACCGACACCGTGCACGCCGAAGGTGTCCAGCGTGTCGTCGTAACCAAGCTTGCTCTTGCCCATGACGGCAAGATAACAAACGACGCTCGTGACGACTCCGATGACGATGGCGCCGGTGATGTTGACGAAACCCGCCGCCGGGGTAATCCCGACGAGACCCGCCCCGGCTCCGGACGCGGCGCCCAGGGCGGTCGGCTTTCCTCGGTGAACCAGTTCGACTGCCAGCCACGCCATCAGGGCGGCGCCGGCGGCGATGTGGGTGTTCACAAGGGCGGTGGTTGCAAGGCCATCCGCGGCGAGCGCACTGCCGCCGTTGAAGCCATACCAACCGAACCACAGTAGGCCGGTTCCCAGAAGCGTCATCGTCAGGTTGTGCGGTCGCATCTCTTCCGTCATATAGCCGGCGCGCTTGCCGATCATAATCGCCGCCACGAGGGCGCTCACCCCGGACGAGATGTGAACGACGGTTCCGCCGGCAAAGTCGAGCGCCGCCAT
>SYKE01000209.1 GCA_005798285.1 Actinomycetota bacterium | reverse complement strand
GGAGGTGCTCCTGTGGAGTGAAGTTTTCAGGAGACTCTTCCACGTCTACCCAACTTCGACCTCAGTCAGAGCTAAACGACATTTTCAGCATACTTCCGAATGGAATCTGTCCGGAGCGACAATCAAATCGCCGTGGTCGTCGAGGCGCAGGCGGCGGTACGCACCGCGCAAGCCGCCCTCGCCAAGGCGCGCACCGAGCTCGGCAACACCGAGTCGCTTCGCCGTCAGTCTCTGGCCGCCGGGAAGCGTGTGTCGCAGGCGCGGGCGGCTCAGCGCTCCGGTACCGCGTCTCTGTCCGAGACCCGCATCAGAGCTCCCTTCAACGGGATGGTGGGACGACGACTGCTTCACCCGGGCGACATGGCGTCCTCGACCCAACCGATCCTCACCGTGATCGAGACCCGACGCACGTGGGTGGCCGCGGAGGTCGATGCCCAGGATCTGGCGCCTGTTCACGACGGCCAGCAGGTTGAGCTGAACATCCCCGCCTATCCCAGCCGCAGCTTCCCGGGTCGGGTGTCGCTGCTCGGGCGGGAGGCGACACCGCAAACCGAGGTCCGCACCAGCGCTCGAATTGTTCGGGTCAGGGTGTCGCTGGACGCGCTGCCGGACCGAGACCGCGAACTCTTCAAACCGGGGCTCGAGGTGCACGTTACCGGGAAAGCGCGGCTGGCGGAGAGTGCCCTGTTGGTGCCGAACGACGCCATCCAGGCCGATGTTCAGGGCACGTTCACGTATGTCATCGATGGCGGGATTGCCCGGCGTCGGCGCGTACGGACCGGATTTGTCGGCGCAACCGAAACTCAGGTCGTGGACGGTCTCCGCACCGGAGAGTCGGTGGTCGCAGCCGGCAAGGAAGGGCTGAAGGAAGGAATGCCCGTTCAGCCCAACGCCCCCAAAGAGGCAGCTCCATGAGTCGCATCGTCCGCATTGAAGCCATCCCCTGCTCGGTTCCCTTTCGGCATGCGTTCGTGATCGGTCGAGGGTCGGTCGGTTCCGCCGGAGGGACCGGACGACATGTCTTCGTGCGGATCGAAACGGACGATGGCCATGTCGGGTGGGGGGAAGCTCGAGCACTGCCGGCGTGGAGCTATGAGACCATTGAGTCCATCACCTTTGCCGTTCGGAACTACCTGGCGCCGCCTCTGATCGGCCGATCTCCGTTTGAGCTGAACGCCATCCACAAGATCTGGTACGACACGCTGACGCCGAGTGTGAGCAACGGCCAGCCGTTCGCGAAGTCCGCGCTCGATATCGCGCTCCACGACTTGCAGGGCAGGATCAGCGGCCGCCCGGTCTCCGATCTTCTGGGTGGAAAGCTGCGGGATCGGGTGCCGCTCTGCTTCGCGCTCAGCATCTCCGAGCCGGAATCGATGGCCGCCGAAGCGGGGGCCTATACGGAGTGCGGCTGCTTCAAGATCAAGGTGGCTGGAAACCCTGAGATGGATGCGAAGCGTGTGCACCTTATTTCCCGGGCCAGACCCGACGCCACGCTCTGGTTGGATGCCAATCAGGCATACCAGCCCGCGCGGCTGCCGCCGTTTCTCAAGGCGATCCGGGACGTTCCCCGAATCTTTTGTCTGGAGCAGCCGGTCAAGAGCGTGGACTGGCTCGGGCTGCGAAATGCCCGCGCACACTCTCCCTTTCCCATCGCAATCGACGAAGGCTGCTTCGGGAGCTGCGACGTGGCCCGCGTGGCCGAGCTTCGGGCGGCGGAGCTGGTGGTGCTCAAAGTTTGCAAGAGCGGCGGCCTGAGAGAGTGTCTGAAGTCCGCCGCCGTCGCGGAGGCGTGCGGACTCGGCTTGCTGGGGTCGGGACTCACCGAGAGCGGGATTGGATTGGCGGCCAGCATCCATCTCTTCTCCACCATCGAGACGCTGCTTCCGCCCGAGTTGAACGGCGTGCAGTTCCTGGAGTCGATGTGGGTCCACAACCTGGAGATCCAGGGCGCGGAGGTGACGGTGCCGACCGGTCCCGGCCTGGGGATTGATGTGGATGAAGAAGCGATCCGAGCTCACGCCATCGACCTGTAGCCTGCAAATCGTTCACCCGAGGCGCCATGGGCCGGTTCCGCAACACAACCCCATGGTGGATGCGCAGGAACCGGCTTTCTCGAAGTCCAACAGGCAGGCTGGAAACAAGAGGGATTGCCATGCGTCTTTTAACGTTCGAAACGGCGGGCCGACAGAGATTGGGAGCGGAGTGGGGCGGCGGAGTGATCGATCTCCAGAACGCTGCCTGCGCCGCGGAGTTGGTTCGCTACGGGATTGCCGCGGCCGCCGCGCTCGCCGATCGCTTTCCGAGCGATATGCTCGCCTTTCTCAACGGCGGGGCACACGCTCGCGCCGTGGCGAATGACGCCATCGACTTCGTAAGCGGACTGCCGGATGGAGCCATCGATCTCCTGAAGGGCAACAGCGCCCTGTTCTACCGCGAGGAGCAGATCCGGCGACGGGCGCCGGTGCCCCGGCCGGGAAAGATTGTCTGCGTGGGATTGAACTACCGCGACCATGCGGCCGAAAGCGGGATGCCGGTTCCAACCGAGCCGGTGTTGTTCTGCAAGTACGGAAACACCGTGATCGGCCCCAATGATCCGATCATCCTCCCCAAGACGAGCGATCAGGTCGACTACGAAGCGGAACTGGTCTTCGTCATCGGCAAGAGCTGTCGATCCGTCTCCGCCGCCGATGCGATGCAATATGTCGCTGGCTACACCTGTGGCCATGACGTCAGTGCGCGCGACTACCAGCTCAAACGCGGAGGCGGGCAATGGATGGTGGGCAAAACGTGGGACACCTTCGCGCCGATGGGGCCGGTCCTGGTGACCGCGGACTCCGAAATCGATCCCAACGCTCTGCCGATCCGCTGCGTTCTCAACGGGCAGGTTATGCAAAACTCGACCACTGCTCAGTTCGTCTTTAATGTAGCGCAGACCATCGAGTATCTCTCTCACGTGATGACGCTCGAGCCGGGAGACTGCATCTTTACCGGGACGCCGCCGGGGGTTGGTTTCGCTCGAAAGCCGCCGATCTTCCTGAGGGATGGCGATGTCGCGGAGATTCAAATCGACGGTATCGGGGTGCTTCGAAACCCGGTCAAGGCAGGATAGCGTCGGGCGCCGTGATGCCGGGCCGGAGGCTGAAAACGGGTGAGGTTGGTTCTCGGACCCACGAGACCAACCTCGCCGATCCGTCGGCAGGGGGCAAGGATGAGCGCTGATAACTCCACTCTAAACACCGAGCCGCTGGACGCGCGCGGCCGAAACGTGACGCTTGGGGTTCTGGCCGTGCTCGTGCTGTCGATCGGGGGCCTCCTTGGCCGGAGCCAGATGGAGAAGCAGTCCCGGATCGACGGGCTGCGTTCCGGGAGCGAAACGCTTCGCGCTCAGAGCGCACGCCGGCTCATGGCCGGATTCACGAACGACGGCCACGTGGCGGAGCAACTCCAGGGGGAGCGCCCTTCGGTGCGCTCGGCGGCCGTTCGGGCACTCCGAACGCTGGCACTCCGAGAGTCGGGTGACCTGGCGCTCGGCAAGATCTGCGCCCGGCTGCTGGTTCCGTTCCTGAAGGACTCGGACCAACCGGTCCGAGATCGCGCTATCCAGGCGCTGCAGGCGCTCGGACCCCAGCGGTCCGTGGAAGCGGCCGCGGCCGCTCTCGGGGACACGGACGCACTCGTCAAACTGGGCGCCCAAAAGGTGCTCGAAGGATTTCGTCACCAGTCCCTCGGAGCGCTGCTCGCCTTCACCGGAGAGGGCGGCAAGACGTCTCGGCTGCGCACGGCGCACCGGATCTTCGCGGGCAACGCTCTGGTCGAGCTGGCGAAGAAGGACGAACGTTTCAAGACCGTCATTCTCTTCGGCGAGCGAGCGGTGCTATCGCCGACTCCGGCCGGGGCGCCGCCGGTGGACGTGGTCTGGGGTCGGCTGGGTCTGTTCCTGGGCGAGTCGGCGCCGTTGGTGGGAGATCACTCGGCGCGCTTCTTTGGGCTGGTCGATTACCTGGACCCAGCGAACGCGAATGAGGATGACCAGAACAACGCGATTTCGGTGCTCGACCGCATCGGAGACACCCGGGCCGTGCCCTTTCTCATTCAGCGCCTCCCGTCTCCCGCGACCCGCCGATCCACGATCGGAGCGCTGGGGCGGATGGCGGATCGGCGCGCCACCGCCGACCTGGTTCGCCTGCTGCCGACGGACGAGACGAATCGAGTGGATATCGTGATCGCCCTCGGCCGCATCGCCGACCCTGCTTCCACCGGTGCGCTGATTCAGCACGGTCTGGGGAGCGTGAGCCAGCCGGTTCGGCTCGCAGCGGCAGACAGCCTGCGAAATATCGGAATTCCGGCCGTCCCGGCGCTCCTCAAGGCGGCCGCCGAGCGCGACCCGAGCGATTCGGGACACTACAAGCCCGAGGGCGCCGTTCGTTCGCTGGCGGGAATCCGCGCGCCCGAGGCCGTGACGGGCGCCATCGCGGGGCTGCGGCATCCTGCGCCCAACGTGCGAGAGGCGGCGGCACTTGCGCTCGGAGACTCCGGCAGCCCGCGCGCCATCGCTCCGCTCATTGCGGCGTTTCGCGATACCAACGGCCGGGTCTCGGGCTTCGCCGCACGATCCCTTTCCAGCCTCGGCGCAGCGGCGCTCCAACCGCTTGCGGCCGCGCTGGATGAGCCGGACAAGGGATACTGGGCCTCGCTGGCCCTCACCTACGCCGGACGCTCGTCGGCGCCCGTCCTGCTCGATGTGGTCCGGTCCGGCCGTCCCGCCGGAGCACGGGCCGCCGCGGGCCTTCTCGGTGAACTGGGGGACTCCGGAGCGATTGCCGTACTGGAGGCGGAAATGCGGCGGCGCGCCGACCCCGACTTTCAATTCATTGCGTCCAATACCATCCAGCGATTGGGTGGCGTGGTCCCATCCGGCTAAACGACCAACCCAACCCTGAGTGGCGCCGCGAGCGTCGAGAGGAAGACTCCACATGCCTGTTCCGGCCGAAATGGAAGAGATCACCATCGCGAATCGTGAGCTGCGATTACGCTGGAAGTCACCGCGCTTCGGAGAGTGGCTGGCCTGGTGCTATGTGCCATCCGAGAGCGGAATGCCGAATGAAGGCGTGGGCTTCGAGGCCCGAGCCGCGTCGGCCGAAGCCGCGCGAGCCGAGGTGATTCGCCGCATCACCGATTACCTGACCGCAGAGAGCGGCGCCTAGTCCAGCATGGGAACGCAGCGACGGGTCGCCGTTCTCGGCATCGGCGGCGTCGGGGCCGCCGCCGCGCGTTTCCTCGCGGAGGCGGGACATTGCGTCGTCGGTTTCGAGCAGTTTCAACTCGACCACGATCGCGGGAGCTCCTACGGCGGCTCCCGAATCATCCGGAAGGTCTATCCCGACCCACTCTACGCTGAACTGATGCAGTCCGCGTACCCGCTCTGGATGGAGCTTCAGGCTCGCCGGCAGGAAGAACTGTTCCTCCGCTGCGGCGGCTTCTTCTTCGGCCCGGGCGGTCCCGGTGAGATGGCCGACACCGAGAAGGCCCTGCAGCAGGTCGGCGTTCCGTACGACCACCTGGACCGCGAACAGGCCGCGCGACGTTTCCCCCAGTTTGTGCTGAGAGAAGACGAGTATGGGATCTTCGAGCCGGACTGCGGGCTGCTCCGAGCGTCCCGCTGCGTTCGGGCATCCGCGGAATTGGCCACGGCGGCCGGCGCTGACCTTCGATTCAACTGCCCGGTCGAGCGCGTCGAAGTGGGTGAAGATCACGGCGCCCGCATCCTTGCCGACGGTGAGTGGCATCGCTTCGACTCGGCGGTGGTGAGCGCTGGTCCGTGGACGGCGCCGCTGCTGAAACCGTGGGTCGACCTGCCGCTCGAGGTCACTCGCCAGCAGTACGCGCACTTCACCGTAACCGGGAACCGGGGAGACTTTTCACCCACCCACTTTCCCGTCTGGATCGACCAGGAAGAGTTGATCTACGGGTTTCCTGAAAACTCCGACGCGCCCGGCGCCAAAGTGGCCAACCACAATCGCGGCGTGCTCCACGATCCATCATCCGACGATCGCGAGCCGAGGGACGTCGACGATGAGGTCCTTCGCGCGTACCTGAAGCGGAGAATCCCGCGGCTTCAGGATCCCATCACGATCCGGAAGGTGTGCCTTTACACGATGACTCCGGACTCGGACTTTGTCGTCGATCGGCTCCCCGGCGCGGAACGGGTGGTCTTCATCGGAGGTCTCTCGGGACACGGTTTCAAGTTCACCCTGCTGCTCGGTCAAATCGCCTCACGACTGGCCGACGACCGGGAAGCTGGCTATCCCCTCGACCGATTCTCGATCCGCCGCTTCTCCGTCGCGTAGCTGTGCCTGTCTTTCGCGTCTACACTGGGTCCCCGGCGCCCTGTCCTTACCTGCCGGGTCGGGAATCCATCAACGAATACTGGGTGACCCGGCGGTTAACGCCTGAGAGCTACCAACTCCTGATGGATCAGGGCTTCCGAAAGTTTGCAGCCGTGTCATTCCGTCCTCGCTGCGTGGGTTGCACCGAGTGTCGCTCGATTCGGTATCCGATCGAGCAGTTTCGGCCGGATCGGAGTCAGCGCCGCAACTGGAAGGCCAATCAGGATCTCCGAGTGGAGTTCAATCGCCCCACCCTGGATGATGCCCGGATGGAATTGTACGATCGCTATCACGAGGCTCAGGGGGTACTCCGCGGCTGGCCCGAAAACGATGTCGGACCCCACGAGTACGAGAGCACGTTCGTCCGCAACCCCATCCCCGGAGTCGAGATTTCGCTGTGGCTGGAGAACCGGCTGGTAGGCGTGGTTCTGACCGAACTCACGCCCGATGTGATTTCAGGGATCTACCATTACCACGACCCCGACCTCCGAAAGCGAGGTCTCGGCACCTACGGGATGCTCCACACCATCGAGCACGGCCGGCTCCTGGGCAAGCGCTACGCGTACTTCGGCTACTACGTGAAGGGCTGCGTCAGTGTCGAGTACAAGGCTCGCTTCCAGCCGGCCGAGATCCTGGACGACAACCGCGAGTGGGTGCCGTTCCGTCCGGATGAGGCGCCTGGGAGCGCTTAGTCGAGCAGGCGGGTGAGCGCCTCCGAGACTCGAACCGGGTAGTCGGCCCGCGGCTCGATCGCGCGCACGTCGACAGGCAGCCGCGCCAGACCCGCTGCCGCTCGGGCTCGCAGGGCCTCCAGCGCTTCCGGGGGCGCCAGGGGGATCCCACCGCGCATAACCCGTTTGAGGAGAGCCTCGCCCCCGAGCACGGGCTCATCCGCAGTCGTCACGAGGTCGTGGGACCAGCAGCCATCCCCACCCGCGAATCGGTAGACTTGCTTGGCTGCCGGAAACGTCCCTTTTCCCTCGCTCCGCTTGAACACGAATCGCTTCACGCCGTTCGATTCCAGCTCGGTCAGCTTGTAGACCCCGCCGAGTGCCGGAGCGTCCCGAGAAGTGATGAGGTCAGTCCCCACGCCGAACGCATCTACGGGCGCCGCCTGCCGCACCAACTCCTCGATCGCCCACTCGTTGAGATCGCCGCTCAGGATGATTCGAGTGTCCGCGCGACCCAGTTCGTCCAGGAGTCGTCGTGCACGGAACGATTCGACCGCCAGGTCTCCGCTGTCGATTCGAACGGCGGCAATCGGCGGCTCGATGCGGGCAGCGTTTCGGATGCCGTCGGCCAGATCGTAGGTATCCACGAGCAGGGTGCAGCCGTGGGGATAGCAGCGCGAGAAGCTCTCAAAAGCCTCGCTCTCGGTGGAGTGAGAGAGCACGAAGCTGTGAGCCGAGGTGCCCACCACCGGAATCCCAAAACGGCGGCCGGCTTCCAGGTTGGAGGTGGCGAAGCAGCCGCCGATGTAAGCGGCGCGTGCCGACTCGACCGATCCTTCGAAGCCGTGGGCTCGTCGGGCGCCGAACTCGAACACCGGGCGCGCCGCGGCGGCTCCAACGATCCTCGCGGCCTTCGTGGCAATCGCGGTCTGGTGGTTGACTGCAGTGAGCAGAAACGTCTCTACCAGTTGCGCTTCGATCAGGGGCCCCGCGACTCGGAGCAGCGGCTCTCCCGCGAACGCGATCGTGCCCTCGGGCACAGCCCACACATCTGCCGTGAAGCGGAAGTCCGCCAAATACCGCCAGAAATCGTCTGGAGCAGTGGCGAACACGGGCAGCGAGCGCAGATAAGCGACCGCTTCGGCGTCGAAACGGACCCTTTGAAGGAAGTTCAGACACGTTTCGAGCCCGCACACAACCAGGTAGCCTCGGTGGTGAGGCAGCCGGCGGACAAAGAGCTCGAAGGTGGCTCGCTCGCGAGTGCGCCCCTCTCTGAAGTGGGCAAGCGCCATCGTGAGCTGGTAGAGATCGGCGGCAAGACCCGAGAGTCTCGAAGGAGAATCAGTCATGACTTGCTCCTGCGCCATGAAAAACACCCCGCCGTGATCCGATGACCACGACGGGGCGTGCGGTTTAGCCGACGGAGCGGTACGTCGCTAAGACCAGTGAAACTTGGAGGCAGCCAGATACAGCAGCGTACTGAGGAACATGAAGCCGCCGGCCGCATACCGAGTCCACTCGGCCAACTTCTCCTCGACTCCGGCGCGTCCGCGAAGCGTAGGACTGCTGGAGCCACCCACGGCGCCCAGGCCCTCGGACCGATTCGTCTGCAGCATCACCAGCACAATCACGGAGATGCCCGCAATGCACTGAAGCCCGTAGAGAAAAAACTTCAAAACCTGTTCCACGCCGCCGACTCCTGAGTCTCACAAGAAGACTAAGGAGAGTGTAGTGGACGGCCGAACCGAGTGTCAACGAGCGCTCCCGCGCCGGATGGGCCAGGTTGGGGTGCATTCTGGCCTATCTTGGAGGCAGGGGGGTATCCAGACGCTGTCGAAACGCCTTATCTTAGGAACCCCACTCTTCTCACTGGCGTATAACCTGTTGGGATCCGGGGGGTGCCCGGTCTGCCTTCATCATCTGGACGTCGTGGCGCCGAGAATCATCTTCGGCCCAACAGCGATCATCAGTCCCTATCTGTTCGCGGAGGACCCTATCGAATGGGTGTAGCTATCAAGGCGGAAGGCCTTACCAAGCGGTTCTATCAGCGTGGTGAGGTCGTTGCCGTGGATCAACTCGACCTGGAGGTCATGGAGGGCGAGATCTTCGGCTTCCTGGGACCCAACGGGGCCGGGAAGACCACCACCATTAAGATGCTCCTGGGCCTGATCTTCCCCGATGCGGGCAGGGCCGAGGTGCTGGGCTTCCCCGCCGGCGCTCAAGAGATGCGCCGGGTGGTGAGCTACCTGCCGGAAAACCCGTACTTCTACGATTACCTTACCGGCGGAGAACTGCTCGACTTCTACGGGCGGCTCTTCGGGCTCCCGTCCGCCGAACGCAAGAAGCGCGTCGATCAGCTCCTCGATCTGGTCGGGCTTCGAAACGATAAGGCGAAGCAGCTCAAGCAGTACTCCAAGGGGATGATGCAACGCGTGGGAATCGCTCAAGCGCTCATCAATGATCCCAAGATGCTGATCTTCGATGAACCCACGTCGGGTCTGGACCCCGTGGCGCACATCGAGATCCGGAACCTGATCGAGTCTCTTCGAGACCAGGGGAAGACCGTCTTCCTCTCCAGCCATCAACTCTCTGACGTGGAACTCGTGTGCGACAGGATCTGCATCCTGAACTTCGGCAAGATGGTGAAGGCAGGCTCCGTGGGAGAGCTCACGTCGCAGGGCCGCACCGAGATTACCGCCAAGGGGCTTTCGTCCGACACGCGCGAAAAACTGGCTAAGCTCGCTGGATCAGTGGTCGAGCGCGAGGGCGCGGTTGTGGTGACAGTGACCGACGAGGCGTCGCTCAACACTGCGGTCGACATGATTCGCGCCGCTTCCGGAGTTCTCATCTCCGCCATCCCTCTCCGCAGAAGCCTGGAAGAGGTGTTTGTGGAGACCATCGGACTCGCGGGCCCGGGACGACGCATCGGCACGATGAACACCCTCACGCAGGATCGCACCGCATGAACACCTGGGTGATCGCGCGCACCACCTTCGGAGACTCCCTCCGGCGGCGGGTGCTTCTCATCTTCTTGCTGCTCGCGTTCGTGATGCTGACTCTGGCGCTGCTGTTGAACTACTTCACCGCGCGCGAGCAGAGCACGATCTTCAAGTCCACTCAGCTGGTGATCATCCTTATCTTTGGGGCCCTGATCTCCATCACCACCGCTGTGTACCTCGTGCCGAACGAGATTGATCGGAGAACGATCTACTCGGTCCTGGCGAAACCGGTTCAACGGTGGGAATTCTTACTCGGGAAGTTCCTGGGCGGCGCGCTCACCGTCGGCTTCATGATCGGCCTCATGTCGCTCGCGCTGATGCTGGTGCTGTCGATCCTGGCGCTCAAGCCACCTTCGGGCGCTGCCGACGTGCAGCAACTGCAAGAGGCTTCCGCGGGGGTCAACGTCAAGGACTGGCTCACCCGTTCCAGTGCGGAAATCATGCTGGTGATCCGCGCGGTGCTGGTGATCTACTTCCAACTCGTCGTGGTCACCGCGATCGCGACGACGCTCTCTCTCTACCTGGCGCCCACGGTGAACTTCGGCGTTACCGCCATCATCTGGATCCTCGGTCAGTTCCAGGATGCCCTCTCCGGCGTCATCGAGGATCGCACCCCTCTGGGCTTTGCGGTGAGAGGGGTCAGCTACGTCGTTCCTCACTTTCACGATTTCAACATCATGGGCAGCATCATCCACCCCGCCCAGATCGCCAAGGACTTCGATCACTGGGGCTATGCCCTGGGAGTCTGCAGTTACGGGCTGTTCTGGTCGCTCGGGGTGCTAATGATCGGTGTCCTGGTGTTCGATCGGAAGGAGGTCTAGCCGCCATGATGTCAGCAGCAGAACGGACCCGGGCATGGATCATGCTCGCGCTCTTCTTCCTGGTGAGCGCGGGGCTCAGCGAAGGCGTACGATCCGGCCACAAGGTGTATGTTGAGGCGAGTCGCCCAGTGCAAAGCGTGGATCCGAGAGATGCCACGGGAGATCGCAGCGCCCTCAAGGGCACCGCGTTCCAGACCCTCATTCCCAGCCTGCTGGGCGTGCGGGAAGTGCTCGCCTCGCTTATGTGGGTTCGCGCCGACGACTATTTCCATCGAGGCGAATATCGACCCATCATCCAGATGGTCAAGCAGATCACGGCGATCGACCCGAACCAGATCGACGTGTACGCCACAGGCGCCTGGCACATGGCCTACAACTTCATGGATAAGCGCCTCATCGCCGATGGCGTGAAGTTTCTGGAAGAAGGCTCGAGGAACAACGACACGGTCTACGACCTCTACTTCGAGCTGGGCTACATGCACTATGACAAGACCAAGGACTTCCCGAAGGCGGTTCATGCGTACCAGACAGCTGCGGAGCGCGGCACGACCATCCCGGGACGAAAGGCTCCACCCTCCTACGTGCGGCATCAGCTTGCCCACGCGATGGAGAAGATGGGCGACATCGACAAGAGTCGAGCCCAGTGGGAGCGCAATATCCGCCTCGCTCAGGAACTACAATCCCAGGGCGAGCAGAACTTCGGCGCTGCCGGCCTGAACATCGACGCCGCTGAGAACAACTTCTACATGACCGACCGGCGCATGAACGAGCGTCTGGCGGCGGGCGCCGAACGCAGCAAGAACCAGGCTGAAGCGCTGCGACTGTGGGAAGCCAACGTGAAGCTCGCTCAGGATCTCCTGAAGCTGCACCCGCGTCACGGCAATTACACGAAGGACCTGCAGAAGGCGGAAGCTGAAGTGGCGCGACTTCGGGCCGGTCGGCTGCGCCCGATGGATCCCGCCGACATTCGCATCGTGTTCAACGTCGCGAGAGTCGGCCCCAAAAAGATCGAAGTCGCGGGAACGTGCAACGTCCTCGATCTCTCCCGGGTCCATGTCCGAATTCAGGACAAGGACTACGAGGAGCGGATCAAGAAGGGCTTCGACTTCAAGATGCGCTATTGCACGCTCGAGTACGACAACGTCTCTGTGAAGCAGGGGCAATTCCGCAAGACCTTCGAGTTGGACAAGGATCCGGCGGACATGGAGCGGGATCCCGCGGACATCTACCCGCTGAAGGCCAGCGAGTACGAGGTCTCCGTTTCCTACAACCCGAGATTGCAGGCAGTCTTCATTCAGGACAGCTACGGCTGGAGTGGAGAGGGCATCACCACTGAGAAGTCAGCTCTCGTGGAGGACGACACGCGGGCCGGCATCCTTCGCGGTAAGCGATTTCCGCTCCGAATGGTCTCCAAATCCATCACGATCACCAAGGACGACATCGTCGGAAACGGCAAGAAGCAGATCTACCCGGTGGGGAGATCGGTAGCCCCCAAGCCCATTCCGTTCACGCCGCCGCCTGCCGATCCGCAGGCGACGCCGATCAAGCCGCTGCCCGTTCCGCCGCCCTCGGCGCCGGCGGGGCACTCGGCGAACGATGGACACGGCCACTAGCCCTGATGCGGTGAGAAGAGCCCTTGATCTCGCCCGAAACTGAAGCGGGGAGGATCGGTCGCACGCCGATCCTCCCCGTTTTCTTTTGGTGGCCCCCGCGACAAGATTTCCCTCAGGGCGCATAATAGGAAACGGTGTGGCGTGCCGGTGACCGTCTCCGGGTCCTGCGCGACCGCCGGCTATCGAACCCCGTCAGGTCCGGAAGGAAGCAGCGGTAAGGTGTGCCTGCGGAGCGTTGCAGTCCGCTCGGTTGGCTCCGGTGCGCCCGCCGCCCCAAACCGCTGGAACTGGACGTTGCGGTCCAAGGGTGATTTCCGACGTCAGTCGGCGCGGAGCCGTCGAAACGACCCGCGTGGGTTCCGACAAACCCGCGCACCAACTCCCCGAAACGACCGAGATGGCCTATCTGTCCCTCTACAGGAAGTATCGGTCCCAGAGCTTCGAGGAGATATCGGGGCAGTCGCACATCGTGCGGACGCTTCAGAACGCCATCCGCTCGGACAAAGTCGGGCACGCGTATCTCTTCTGCGGACCCCGCGGCACCGGTAAGACGTCCACCGCTCGTCTGCTTGCAAAAGCGATCAACTGCGAGAAAGGCCCGGCGGCCGAGCCCTGCAATGTCTGCGACGCCTGTGTTCAGATCAGCGAGGGTCGGCACCTGGATGTCTTCGAGATCGACGCGGCCAGCAACCGCGGCATCGACGACATTCGAGATCTCCGGGACAATGTGGCTTTTGCGCCCGCGTCGGGCCGCCGCAAGGTCTATCTGGTCGACGAAGCGCATCAGATCACCAACGAAGGGTTCAACGCTCTGCTGAAGACGCTCGAGGAGCCTCCGCCCTTCGTGGTGTTCATCCTGGCCACCACGGATGCTCAAAAGCTGCCGGCCACCATCGTGTCTCGCTGTCAGCGGTTCGACTTCCATCGAGGAACTCTGGAAGAACTGCGAGACCGCATCGCCTTCGTGGCGCGGGCGGAAGGCGCGTCGCTCGACGCCGACGCCATCGATCTGATTGCCCGGGAAGCGAACGGCGGTTGGCGCGACGCCCTGAGCATGCTGGAGCAGGTGCTCGCGTACTGCGAGACCACCGCCACCGTTGCGGATGTCTATCAGGTGCTCGGCACCGTCGGGTTCGAGACCCTGTTCGAGCTGGCGGAAGCCATCCTCGCCGGGAACGGAGCGGGGGCGTTCCAACGAGTGGATGACTCCATCGCAGCCGGAAAGGATGCGCGGCAACTGCTCCGCGATCTCTCGGGCTACTTCCGAGAGTTGATGCTCTGCGCGGCCGGCCTCCCGTCGCTCCGTCCTCGGGAGGAAGCTTCCCGGTTGACGGCCCAGGCGAAGCTCTTCGGGGCCCCCCGGTTGGTCCAGGCGCTGGAGTATCTGGCGCAGACCGAAAAAGACGCCCGCTGGTCGGAACATCCTCGCTTCCTGGTGGAACTGGCGGTGGCGCGCATTCTCTTCCCACCGGCTCCCGTCGCCGCTGCGGCGCCGGCCGTGATCCCCGCTCCCTCGCCCGCAGCGGTCTCGGAGCGGCCGCAGTCTCGGCCTGCCCCAACACCTACTCCGACACCGGTCCCGGTTCGAACGGAGACGGCGGCGACCGTCCGCGAGACTCGGCCACCCGCCGATACGGCGTGGCTGCCTCCCCCGCCGCTCACCGTCGGCGACGCACGGACCGGCGGCCGCGACGATGAGGACGATTACGAGTTCCTCCCCGAGGCGCCGGTCCGCCCGGATCGGCCGGGCGCTACGCCGCCGCAGACCGGCTCCCTCCCCCGCTTCGCTCCGGTATCCAGCCCGGTATCCGGCCCTCCGGCCGGCCGGGAGCCGACCCCCGCCGGGAGCGGTGGGCCCGACCTGGAAGTCGTGCAGCGCAAGTGGCGGCTGGTGCTCGAGGAGTTGAAGCGGGGTCGGAAGATGACTCTCTACGCGATCCTCGCCGAGTCCAGCCCCGCCTCGCTGGAAGGCGACGTGCTTTACCTTCGCTTCCCGTATGAAACTCACACCCGACTCTTCGCGGAGAAGGGCCCCGTGGTCGCGGAGCCGCTGCAGGCGGTGATCCAGCAGCTCACCGGGGTAGTCTGCCGGGTTCGCGCGCTCGGGGCGCCCGCGGACTCGAAGAACGCGTCGACCGGCAGCGTCACCCGGAGTTCCCCCACCGGATCGACGGCTGCCGCCCGGCCGGCCCCAGAGGCGGCTCCCCCGTCGCCGCGCCGGGAGCCGGAACCGAATCGAGCGTCACCGAGAACGGAACCGATGTTTCCTGCCGCCGCGCCGCCGTCCGGAGCCCCTCCGGCACGTTCGGCCGGAGCCGGAGCTCCGCCGGCGCCCTCCGGGGGCATTCAGGAGCTCGTGCATGACGTCCTGGAAGTGTTCGATGGTCACCTGATGACCGATGGAATGTCAGAATAAGAGAGCGCCGCACGGCTTCTTTGCCGTCGGGAAAGGAACCGGAGCAAGCGAATGCGAGGAATGGGAAACATGGGCAACATGGCCCAGTTGATGAAACAGGCCCAGAAGGCGATGGAGCAGGCTCGGACCATGGAAGCCGAGCTCGCGAATTCGAGGGTGGACGGCACCGCAGGCGGCGGGATGGTGCGGGCGACGGTGAACGGCGCCGGATCCATTGAGGCCGTCACCATCGATCCGTCTTGCATCGATCCCAACGATGTGGAGATGCTTCAGGACCTGGTGGTGCTGGCGATTCGCGATGCCCAGGAGCACGCCCAGAAGATCCGCCAGGATCGGCTCGGGTCGCTGACGAACGGGCTCCCCATTCCGCCGGGGCTGTTCTAGCCCAGCCGGCTTCCCCCACAACGCCATGAACTACGCGCGGCCCCTGGCCCGGCTCGTTGGAGAGCTCGAAAAACTGCCCGGAATTGGGCCCAAATCGGCCCAGCGCCTCGCCTTCCACATCCTCCGGTTGGGGGAAGACGAGGCGCGGCAGCTTTCCGAAGCGATTTCCGAGGTGAAGCAGAAGATTCGGGCTTGTCAGGTCTGCTTCAACTTCACGGACCAGCCGGTGTGCGATCTCTGTCGAAACGAACGCCGCGACAAGCGATTGATCTGTGTGGTGGCTGAACCGCGCGACGTGATGGCCATGGAGCGCACGAACGAGTTCCGCGGCCGCTACCATGTTCTTGGCGGCGTCATCTCCCCGTTGGAGGGCGTGGGGCCGGAAATGCTGAGAGTGAGGGAACTCCTCACCCGAATCCAGGAAGACGACGTCCGCGAAATCATTATCGCTACCAATCCCACCGTGGAAGGCGACACCACGGCCATGTATCTCGCGCGGCTCATCAAGCCGCTCGGCGTGCGGGCCAGCAAAATAGCCTACGGACTCCCGGTTGGCGGCGATCTGGACTATGCGGATCAGGCGACGCTCGTGCAGGCCCTCGAAGGGCGACGCGAGTTGTAGTTGGGAGCAAGTAACATCCGATGAGTCAGGACAAGACCCCCCCACTGGGCGCCGAACCCAAGAAAGAGGTGTCGCCCGAACTTCGGCGCGAAGTTTCGCGGCGCTCCCTCATTCGCGAGGAGTTCCGAAACGCCTCGTTTCAGGCCATCAAGCAGTTTCCAGGATTTGCCGGGAGCCTCGGCTTCTTGATGAAAGAGTCTTCGGACTCCCGCGACGAGCGGCTGCTCCGAAACGCCTGGCAACTGGTAGTGAACCGATCTCCCAAACCGGACGAAGCCGCTTTCTCCGCCGGCAAAGACCTTTTGAAGCAGGCCCAGAACCCGGACGAGAAGGGCGACGCCTTTGTCGACGTCATCTGGGCTCTCACTCAATCCGTGGATTTCGAACAGGTGCAGCGAGCCCCCACCATCTGGGTACGCGGAGTCTACCGCCTGGCTCTCGACCGGGAACCCGATGAAGCCGAACTCAAGCGGGCCTGCGAGCTCTTCCGCGAGGCCACCGACCTCACCGCCCGCGGTGCGGTGATCGAAGGTCTGCTCTCCGGCCTCGTTCGATCCTCGGAGTCCGTCTTTCGCCAACCCCTCGGCAAGCGCTGACCACGTGAGGAGTGCTCCCCGAGATCCCAGCAGGTACGGCAGGGAGCACCCTTGAGGAACGATTCCCTTCGGCGCCGCGGCGCCGAAGGGAATCGGGCCCCCAGACACGAAGTGATCCTCACACTGTTGTGGTGAGGTTGCCGAGTGTTGCGAGGATGCCGGATGTCGACGGGAGCGCGTCTGTGTTGGAATACGGTGGCCCGTGGGCTGGGCGGAGTCGTAGCGATCACTGCGCTTCTGTCGCTGATTCCCACTCTCGCCGCCACTGGACCGCCGCCCGCCTACCTCACCTTCATGGGCGGGAATTCCGTTGAGAGTTTCGAAGTGTCGACAGCGCTGGACGCTTCGGGTCGGATCCTCGTGGCCGGGAGCACGCTTTCCAGCAACCTGCCCCTGAGCGAGTTCCCCTTCCAATCGGTGTATCGGGGACACCCCAACGGCTTTTTCGGGATCGGAGACGGCTACATTGCTCGCTTCGATCCGGCTGGAACCACCCTTCAATACAGCACCTTCATCGGAGGATCGGGTGACGATGATGTGAAGGCGCTCTTACCAACCCCTGACGGCGACGTGATCGCGGTCGGTCTCACCAACTCGGGAGACTTTCCGCGCCTCGCCGGCACCACTCCGCCCATCGCGCGGGGCAGAAACGCGTTTGTCGCCCGCCTCCGCCCCTCTTCGGGAGGAATCACGGTTACGAGCCTTCAGACGTTTCCCAACTTCTATGCGCTCGACGCACGACTCGCCTCGGACGGGGGGTTGTGGATTGTAGGAGAAGCCGGCGTGGAGTTCCATGGCACACCCGGCGCCTTTCGCACCTCCATCAATCCAGGAACCCTGGGGGGTGTGGTCGTGAAACTCGCTCCCGACTTGAACACGATCTCGGCCGCGACGTTTCTCGGCGGAGGCTCTGGGATCACCTCGCTTCGATGTGTGAGCGCGGCTCCGGATGGTTCGGTGGTGGTGGGCGGCTTTACGGTCGATCCCACACTTCCCACCGTTGAGGGAGCGATTCAACGAACCTATGCAGGAGGGAATGCCGATGGCGTATTGGCCCGCTTTGACTCGACACTGACCGCGCTTCAACACTGCACCTATGTCGGGGGCAACAGCGGCGAGTTTGAATACGTTCGTGCGATCCACGTCAGCCCATCCGGCAGGACCGCGATCACGGGGCGCATTGCGAGACCGGTGCTTCCAGTATCGGCGGACTCGTTTCAGCAGTCCTTTTCCGGTGGCGCATCCCCCTATCTCATGCTGTTCAGTGCTTTGCCCGCAGCGGCGCCGCCGTACTATTCCACCTACATCGGAGGGCATGCCAATGGGTATGGCGGCTTCGTGACAAGTCAAACGATCGATGAGGGGCTGGCCACCGTGGTTTCCGGGGGCACCCTGGTCGGATCCGGATTTCCGCAGGTCGACGCGCCAGTGGCCCCGGCCGCGTCTTCCATTGACCAGGGATTTGTCACCACGTTCATCGAGGCTCCGGGCGAGAGGCCCCGAGTGACCCGTTCCTACTGCTTTGCTCCGGTGACGTGGTCCGGTTGCGCCGTCGACCGCTTTCCCGGCAAGTTCCTGTTCGCCGGGATTGATTCGCTGCTGGACCCCGGGCTGCCGCTTCAGCCGGGCGCAGCTTTCGGCAGGCGCGGCGGCCAGGACCACCTGTTCGCTCACGTTGTTGCGTTCGGGAGCGGATTCCCCGTACCGCTCATCCAGTCGGCGCAGTTTGACCTCGCGCTCCTGGGACTCAAGATCGTGGTGAATTCGGGTCCGCCGGTCGAGGGCGCCGCACTCGTGGTGGAGCGACGCAAGGTTGGCGACACTCCATTTACGCTGGTCCGCACGCTGCCGCCGGGTGAGAATCAGCTCGTGGACTTCGACGTATCCCGCGCTGAAAGCTATCAGTACCGTTGCCGCCTCGTACGAGACACGGATGTTTCCCAGTACTCCCCGCTCACAACCGTGCCCAAGCCGACGGATCCGGGGGGTCGGGTGAAGTTGCAGCCCGCATCCCTCGACTTCAAGACCGTAAAGCTCAGGAAGTCGGCAAAAAAGTCCGTCACGCTGTCGAACTCCGGCCG
The DNA here is from genome assembly GCA_005798285.1 of Actinomycetota bacterium. Lineage (GTDB taxonomy): Bacteria > Armatimonadota > SYMT01 > SYMT01 > SYMT01 > F1-80-MAGs030. The sequence goes on along the minus strand of SYKE01000209.1, from coordinate 6,114 downwards.
AGGGTCGCTTTCAGGAAGGGTGCTGCTGCCCCTTGCACCCTTCGCGCTGCTCGGAGGCGAGAGGACCTTTACGCTCGCCCCGAAGAAAACGCTCAAGCTGGACGTGTCTGTGACGCCAACGACCGCGGGGGCTGCCTCGTCCACGCTCACGATCTACTCCGATGACCCAACCACGGGACTCATCCGGGTGCCACTGAAGGTACTCGGGCGGTAGGAGCTGCCCCACCGAGGACGAGAGCCTCGTCCTCGGTTCTCGGATCAGGCCCTGGGCGACCAGGTTCGGTACTCTTCGGCGGTGGCTTCGTTCATGGGGTAGACGCCCACGATGCTGTGCCCGGCGCGGATCCTTTCGAGGATGAACTCCTCCGCCCGCTCTTGCGCCACAGCGTCCTTCGAGATCTCCTCCGCAAGATGACGGGGGAGCACGATCACGCCGTCTCCGTCGCCGACGAGGACGTCCCCCACCTCCACGAGCACACCGCCGCATCCGATCGTCACATCGATGTCGACCGGGTGATGGATGGTCAGATTCGTGTTGGCGTGGGGGCCGGCACAGTAGGTGGGGAAGTCCAGCGCCCGAATGCCTTCCAGATCTCGGAAGGGGCCGTCGCTGACGATTCCCGCGGCGCCCCGGTGCATCACTCGCGTGGCGAGGATGTTCCCCATGGTTCCGGCCGAGCGATCGCCCCGCGCATCGATGACGAGCACCTCGCCGGGGCCCACCACCTCCACCGCCTTGCGCTGCGGCATCTCCGGATCGGTGAACACGCCGAGATGATCCAGATCCTCACGCATCGGCACATAGCGGAGCGTCCGCGCCACGCCGACCAGCTTCAGTTCCGGCCGCAGTGGGGCGACGCCGGTCATGAACCGGGTGCGGAACCCTCGCTTGAACAACTGAGTTGCAAGAGTAGCGGTGCTGACTGCGGCCAACCGATCCTTAGTCTCCGGATCGAGGGGCGCGCAGGGGGGATTTCCGCGGCTCATGGTCAACCTACTTCCAACGAAAACTCGGGCCCGTCACGGAGGGACCCGACAAAAAAAGTCCGGCGGTAGGTTCCCACCCGAACCGCCGCCCCCCTTCTTCGTCGAAGAAGCGGGTACTGTTCGTCCGATCCGAAGAAAAAAGAAGTATGCACATGGGCGTGGTGGAGTTGCCGCCTTCCTGGGATTTGTCGGACCTGTTCACCGGTCTGGACGACCCCCGACTGAAAACCGTCTTGCCGGAGATCCTCAAGCAGGCGCAGGCGTTCGAAGAGCGCTATCGAGGGAAGATCCAGTGCTCCCAGGTCACCTCGGAGCTTCTCCTGTCCGCCCTGAGAGCGTATGAGGAGATCAATCGAGAGCGGACCAAGCCGCTGGCGTTCGCGGGCCTGATGTTCCAGGCCGACACCACCGATCCCGTGCGCGGCGCGCTGATGCAGCGGCTCCAGGAAGAGAGCACCGCCATCAGCCGCCACCTGATCTTCTTCGATCTGGAGATCGGGCGGATGGACGCGGGGGTGTTCGATCGGATGGCGGCCGATCCCCTGCTCCAGGGCTACCGCCACTACCTGCTCCACGAGCGGGAGATCTCCAGCCACTATCTGGATGAACCCGAGGAGAAGATCGTCGCCGAACTTCGAAACACCGGTTCCGGCGCGTTCTGTCGGCTGTTCTCCGAAGTCACGTCTCGGATGCGGTTCCGCGTGGAGCGAGAGGGCGGGAGCGAGGAGTTGACGCAGTCGCAGGTGCTCTCGCTCCTCTACGATCCGAATCGATCCGTTCGAGAAGCGGCGTGCCGGGCGGTCACCGAGACCCTGCGAGCCAACACCCACGTGTTGACGTTCATCTACAACACGCTGCTTCAGGACAAGGCCACCTCCGACCGGCTCCGAAAGTACGAGTACGCCGAACAGAGCCGCCACCAGGACAACCAGCTCTCGAAGGAGGTGGTCGACAACCTCGTTTCGGTGTGCGCCGAGAACTTCGGCGTGGTTGCCGACTATTACCGGCTGAAGCGAAAGCTGCTTGGATTGGAGAAGCTGACCCACGCCGACCGGTATGCGCCGCTCGAAGAGGTGAAGCTGGAGATCCCCTATTCCGAAGCCCGCCGCACGGTGCTGGAGGCGTTCGAGCGCTTTTCGCCGCGGGTCCGCGAGATGACCGAGGAGTTCTTCGAGAACAACTGGATCGATGCCGCCCTGCGCCCCGGGAAGCGCGGCGGCGCGTTTTGCAGCTCGATCACGCCGGATCTCCACCCCTACGTGTTTATGAACTACACCGGCAATGCGCGAGACGTGATGACCCTGGCGCATGAACTGGGGCACGGACTTCACGGGATGCTGTCTCGCAAGCAGCACTACCTCGACTTCTATCCCAGCCTCGCCATGGCGGAGACGGCGAGCGTCTTCGCCGAGATGCTCGTGTTCGAGAAGCTTCAGAGTCGCCTCAGCAGCCCGCGAGACCGCCTGATCCTGCTGGCGGGCAAGATCGAGGACACGTTTGCCACCGTTTTCCGTCAGGTGGCGATGTACCGCTTCGAACTGGCGGCCCACCACGCTCGCCGCACGGAGGGCGAACTGACGGCGGATCGCTACTCCGCGCTCTGGCAAGAGAACATCCAGGCGATGTTCCGCGACTCCCTCGAACTCGGCGAAGATCACGCCTGCTGGTGGTCCTATATCCCCCACATCTACCAGAGCCCCTTCTACGTTTACGCCTACGCCTTCGGCGAACTGATGGTGCTCGCACTCTACGCCCGCTATCAGCAGGAGGGACCCAGCTTCGTCGACCGCTACCTCAGCGTGCTCGAGGCCGGCGGCTCCCAAAAGCCGGAAGACATGCTCAAGGCGGTGGGGATCGACATTCGAGATCGATCGTTCTGGCAGGGGGGCGTGGATCTGATCGCGGCGCTCGTGGCGCAGGCGACAGCTCTGGCAGAGGAAGCGAATGGGGTTTGACGGCCTTGACCTCCATCTGGGCAACCTGGCCCGACTCTCCCGAGCCCAGACTCGGAGCATCAGCGCCGAGAACCCCGACGGCTCCCGCGGGGGCGGCGCCCGTGCGGTCACCGGGACCGGCGCCAACGCCGCCAGTGACCTCGGCCGGGGCTGGAAGGTCTCGCCGTCGATCAACATCGCCCCACGCGAGGTGGTCACGCTGGCGGAGATCGAGGGGCCCGGCGCCATCCAGCACTTCTGGAACACCGTCAATCCGATCCGATGGCGGCAGCTGGTCCTTCGGATGTACTGGGATGGCGAGACGGAACCCTCGGTGGAGACCCCGCTGGGCGACTTCTTCTGCTGCGGGTGGCGACAGCGCTGCAACATCGCCGCCCTCCCGATTTGCGTGAACCCCGCCGGCGGCTTCAACAGCTACTGGCAGATGCCGTTTCACCGCTCGGCTCGCATCACGCTCGAAAACCTGAGCGATGACGCCATCAACGGCTACTACTATCAGATTGACTACACCCTGACGGAGGTCCCCCAGGATGCCGCCACCTTTCACGCGCAGTGGCGGCGGAGCAATCCCCTGCCGTACGGCGAGGTACACACCCTGCTCGACGGAGTGAAAGGGTGGGGTCACTATGTGGGCACCTATCTCGCCTGGGGCGTGAACAACTGCGGCTGGTGGGGCGAGGGAGAAATCAAGTTCTATCTGGACGGGGATCAGGAATTCCCCACCCTCTGCGGCACCGGAACCGAAGACTACTTCGGCGGCGCCTGGAACTTCGAGCATCCCAGCGGAGAGTACGGCGTGTTCAGCACCCCGTACCTCGGATTGCCTCAGGTCATCAAACCGGACGGCCTCTATCAGTCGCAGCAGCGCTTCGGGATGTACCGGTTCCACGTGCCGGACCCGATCCGATTCGAGTCGGACCTGAGGGTCACCATCCAGGCGCTGGGCTGGCGAAATGCGATGGAGGGGAAGCGCCGCTACCTGCCGCTTCAGGACGACATCAGCAGTGTCGCCTACTGGTATCAGGCCGAACCCCACGCCGCGTTCCCCCCGCTCCCAGACCGGGACTTCCTCGAAGTGATGTAGGAGCTCCCCGGCTGAGCCCTCGCGGCCTCGATATCCCCCGCGGCCGCGAGGGCTGCGTCCCGCCAGCAGCGATGTCCGGCGCTCCGCACGACCCAGCCCGCATCCCCCGTCCGGGCCCGAAACCGCCGTCTCCCCGCCACACCCCCGCTCTGCGAACCACTCTCAGCGACCGTGCACAACGCGCGCTGACCTGAAATTCTGGAAATCCGGTCTGCTCGAGAGGCATCCAACCCCAAACCACCCGCCACCGTTCACATTTTTCAGCAAATTATCGAAAACTCCGCCAAATTCGGCGGCGTCGACCCTGAACAATTGAGGCACAATCTCTCAGGACCTTCTCGAGGAGCGCACGCCATGACCGCCGTACTCCGACGCTACTTCCGGGGCCGCAAGCTCAACACCATGGAAGACGTGCTGGCCGGCAAGAAGTACGTCTACCACTTCGATCACCAGGGCAGCACCCAGGCGCTCACCGACGCCACGACCGGCGCTGTGACGGATCGCTTCGCCTCCGACGCCTGGGGTGTGCAGGTGAAACGGACGGGGACGAGTCCCAATCACAACTGGTACCTGGGTGATCGCGGGTTCTACCGGCAAGTTGACCATCTTCACGACTATGCTGTCCAAAGGTACTACGAGCCTCTGCTCGCTACCATGATCAGTCCCTCCGTTGCTGGCCAAAGCGGTGGATACTGGGCACGCATACCAGCAACGGCACAAGTGTCCGGCATCGCTTGCTCTCCGGCGGGATGCCCCGCCAAAGGTTCTGGGCCTTTTAGGCTGCCTGCCGTTCTCACTTGGCTGAACCGTCTTGCTGCGGGACATCCGAGATGTGAACCACGAAAGCTAGCGTGTACCATGGAGGCACTCGGGTTGATCGCCGATGCAGGAGGCAGTTTTTTGGGGAGCAAGCCGATCTCCGCTCGCCTGGTGCGGCATTGGCTTTCCGGCAGAAACCAGACGTACCCCATACCATTTTCCAGACTTCTCCAAGACAGCAACTTCAAGGGGAGCTACAACTACATCCTTAGTCAGGCCGAAAAAAGGGCTTGCAAAGCCACATCGTTCACTGTGAGAGACGTAGTGACCGTGCCACCAAAGGAGTTCAAATCGGGTACGGATCTCTTCTTTTCGCTCCACCAGTACGAACTTTTCGCTCGCGTGACTGTGGTGCGCACTGGCATTGGATGTAGCGAGTGCAATAACGGAGAAGTTAGCAAGATAACGATCCGATTTCCTTTCACAGATCGGTACGACTGAAACCCACTCGAAGCAACGGACATTCCATGGGTTGGCAGTTTCCCGCAGGTGTTGGCCATCGATCTCCGTGACTGTTGCAACAATTGCTGCCGGGACTTTACGGTGGTCGCTGATCAGACTGACCTTCGTGAAAAGTGTTGTCCCAAGAGGTAGGCATTCAACCAGGAAGTGCGCCTATAATGGAGACCAGCAACCCCTTGTGTTACAGAGATCAGTCAGTTGAGAGAATCTCAAAACAATGGTCAATGAACTAGCCCGATACGCTGCGAAGGCGATGACAGCCTTCCTTTTAGTCCTTGTAATCCTTGGAGTCGGCTTCTCCCTATTAATATTCTACAGAGATGAACTTTTCGGTTTTTTTACGTCCCCAAGACCGCAGTACGTGACCGGGTCCCCGGGTCTCACGAGAGATGTCCGTCCCGAAGAGGTAGTTTACGCCTACGACCGGTTTTATCGATACTTTGAGACCTGCAGGATCCCCAGAAACGCCCTTTCGAACGTCAGGGTGGCGACATTGATACACCCATCCGAAGGTTTGCTCGCCAGCTTCTCCTTGAAACCAACCTGGGGTCGCAATCTCGTTCGAGACAAGAAACGGCATATCTCGACCGCCCAACAATTCCTCAAGGTTCTAACAATGTGGGCGAGCGGGAGTTATGTGCCTTAGACCCTATCCCAGTAGTTACTCTAGGTGGCCCGACCGACAATTTCATTGTGGGATGGCTACGCAAGGGGACGCCTGCGATGAAAGAAGCGGTCAAAGACGACAAATGGCGGATTCCAGACGAGCTCTGGGCAAAGATTGAGCCGTTGCTTCCGCCCCGGAAG
>SYKE01000208.1 GCA_005798285.1 Actinomycetota bacterium | reverse complement strand
TCCTTTTGGGATGCGGCTTCCGTCTCGAGTCGTCCAACAAACACCTCCCGGACCGGCGCTTGTGGATGTAGGCGGTCCCGCCGGTCACCCGGTGGGACCGCCTCTCGGGATCAAGGGCGAGGTGTCCGCAAACGCTGGGTCACTCCCTCGTGTGCAGAGTACCGCACCTCGAAGTCGAACAGTTTGAGGAGCTCGTTGCGAAAATCCACCCAGGGCATCCCGTATCGCGGCTCTTCCCAGATCCTTGCGTATCGCCCCACTTGGGTCGGATCGGGATAGAGACGGGGGTTGCCGAGTGAAGCGCGCACTTCCAACATGGTTCGCTCCAGTTCGGGAAAGGGCGGCGCCATCATGCCGTCCACAATCCGGTACACGCCGGCGCCCAGGCCCGCCTCCCAGTTTCTATCCAACACGACTTCATCGCCATGGTCTTCAACCTGGTCCACGCCCTCTGCGGCACGTCTGTAGCTGTGTTGTGTGAAGAACAGATAGACTTGGCCCGGTCGAAGGAGCGGATACTCTCGGGCCCGGCCGCCCGGCCGGTGAGTGCCGGGCCAGGCGACGCGGGCATACTTCCGCCAGAAGGGGTAGGGCGACTTGTACTCCTCGAATATGCGAACGATGTAGTTGGTGTAATCCAGGCGCGTCGTGTAGCCGTCCGTGAAGAAGTCGGAGACCCCCTCGATGCGACCGATGAAGACCCGTCCGCTTCGAAAGAAACGATGTGCGAGGCTTCTCTCTCGAAAACTCTGCCCGCTTATTGTGTGAGCTAACGATGCGTCGCCTGTCCTCGCGGGCGTCGGGAGCACGGGGAGCGGCAAGGGTTTCTCCGCAAGCCGTTCCATGGATCGAGCGATGGACGGGATCCGCAGGGCGCGACTCGCGCCCTTCACGCCGGTGCGGACCATGACCTGCTGCTTCGACCAGACGCGGAACTCCTCCGGGGTTCTTCCGAGCACGTGGAGGCTCCAGTCGGGTGTAGAAGTCGGCGTCTCGCGATCCGCCGGGAGAGCGCTCCGCAGGGCGATCAGGAGCGGCTTCGAGTGGACGATCCGTGGAGCGGCCTGCTGCTCCGGGCGGGCCAGCACGGCGACTTCCTCCGTGTCTGGACCGGAGCCGGCCCACTCCGCCCCGGCTCCGAGCGCTGCGCCGACGACCAGCACCATCGAGAGGGCGGCCAGTCGGAACAGTCGTTCCGGCCCGCGGTTTCGCTCCCAGCCCATGTTCGATTTCAAGACTTTCATCGGACTCCTCCAGGATCGCACCGGGTGGCGATCTGCCGTGAGGTTCAATCGACATCCAACCGCCCATCGTGCGGAAGACGAATCGACCCGCGGGGAGTCCCATTCCGTCGGCCGAACGTAATCGGATGCTCCCGGCTCGGCACGACGTACGGGGTGTAGCGGATTGCCGGAACCGGCAATGTATCGTTTCAGTATTCTATCGTTTCTCCTCGGCGCGTCAACCCGGGTAGATTTCGCGGAAAACAGTATCTTACGGCCCGGATGACGAATGGCGCCCGCGTGCGACGGATGGCAATTCGTGGTCGTGCGGGCGCCCTGGCGCGGCAGTTACAGCGGGGCTTCGCCGGGGTAGCGCTCGCTGAGCTCTCGGATGGCGCGGACCTCCTCGGCGGTGAGAGATCCGGTGGAGGCGGAGACGACGCTGTCCAGATCCTCCGTGGAGGTGACGCCGGCAAGCATCACGCTGACCTCGGGCCGCGTGAGCACAAACCGGTAGGCGGCTTCCGGCAGTGCCGAGGGCGCCGGCCCAAAGAGCTCATCCAGCGCCTCGAGGCGGCGGCGTTCCGGTTCCGAGGCGCGGGAGATCATCGCGTCGCGGGCCGAGCCGAGCATCCCCATCCGCAGCGGGCTCGCGGCGATGAAGCCCATGTCGCGATCTTGAGCCTCCACCAGCACTTGCTCGCCCGTCTGGTCGATGAGATCGTAGCGCAGGAACATCAGCGCCGTGTCGAACAGGTTGGTGCGGACGCACCGCAGCAAGAACGGCACATCCCGGCCGGTGATCCCGAACCAGCGCACCCAGCCGCGCTCGCGGGCCTCCCGCATCCCGTCGATCGCGCCGCCCGAGCCGAAGAGGGCCTCCCACGCCGGCTCGTTTGGCGTGTGGATCTGGATCAGGTCGATGGTCCGGCCGCCAAGCAGCCGGCGACTCTCCGCGATGCTCTCCAGCACGCGATCCCGACTGAAGTCGAAGTCCTGGGGTCGATGGCCGAACTTCGTCGCCACCACCACGGGACGACTCCACCCCTCCAGCGCCGCGCCGAAGACTTCCTCGCTTCGCCCGCCGACATAGCACTCGGCGGTATCCAGATAGTCGATCCCGAATTCCAGGGCGTGCCGAACCAGCGCCACCCCCTCGTCAAACGGTCGATCTCCCTGCCGTCCCAGCACCCAGGCCCCACCCAGCCCGATCTCCGCGACCTCATACCCGGTTCGTCCCAGACGGCGACGAGCGATCACCCGGTCTCCCATGCTTCAACACCTCCCGCAAGGCGGGGCACTGCGCCGACCGCCCATCGTTCACCAACAAATCCCCGATCGGCGCGCCGGCGCCGCGGCCTATCGTCTGGAGGGGGCCTCCCGGAGCAGCCAGACCTCAGCGACCTGACACCCTCGACCGTTCCCGGGTCGCCCCTTCTCACAGCTCCAGGTGAGCAGCAGCTCCCCCTTCGCCGTCACACTGCCCGCGGGGAGACCGAACTCCACCGGCTGCACGGGCGCAGGTCGCGCCATCAGATCGTGCACCGGTCGACTTGCGGCGGCGTCCCCGGCGTCCAGCCGGATCTTCCAGCGGTCGGTATCCCCCGCGTACACCACGCGGACGCGGTAGCGAGCCTTCGGGTCGAGCCCGTCATAGCGCAGTTGCAGCGTGTTGTCGTGCAGCGCCTCCGCGTTATTCCACCACGACCAGCGGCCCCCCGGCGGCTGGGAGAAGCCGGTGAGCGCCGACTCCCAGTACGCGGGGTCCAACCGCGAACCCTTCCCGCGGACCAGATGGGGCTGGGCAGTCAGATTGCCCAGATCGTCGTAGAAGCCGCCCGGACCGGGGTTGGTCCACTCCACCAGCTTCCGAATCTCGACGAGACGGGCCGCCTCGTCGGTCAACTTCCGGATCTCCGCGAAACGAGCCAGAAGCCAGGGCCGGCTGTTGAGCGGCATGTCGATCGTATCGAGGTTCGCCCCCCGGCCGACGTTGATGGCCTGATACCTCCCGACGCTGAGCTGCATCCGGATGCTCTGAAAGAGCGCCTCCGCCAGCTCGAACACCCGAGCGCGGAGTGCGGCTGCGACGGGCTCGCGGACCGATCGATCCAGTATGGCCTGCGCCTGATCCATCGCCGTCCCGGCTCCGACGGTGGGGGCGGCCGCGAGCGTCTCCATCGCGCGGCTCTCCAGCTCCGTTTCGTACCGGACTCTGGCCTGAACAAAGGCATCATAGGTGGCGCGGTAGAGCGCCTGTTGGAAGCGCCAGTTCAGCTTCACCTGGGGACGCGCGGTCTGCTCCATCGCCTGGAACTGGCGGAGAGTAGCAGCCACGCCCTCATTTGCGGCCAGGGGACCCTGCCAGTTGCGCTCCAGCGCGAGCAGACCCTCGGCGAAGTCGTGGGCAAACTCTTCGCCAATGAAGTACCGGCTGTATTCCCGAAGCGTCTGGCGCACGTCCGTTTCCGGATCCCACCCCAGCGCGCTCCAGACGCACTTGTTCACATCATCGTTGCAGCCTTCGGAGTAGGTGATAAAGCCGACGGTATCGGGGTTGGTCCACTCGAAGATCCGCTCCATCTGAAGGGGTCGGGGGTTGATCCCTTCCCGCGCCTCGGTCACGGCGAAGGCGGTGTCCCACCCCGGCACCGGATACTGGCACTGGCGCGAGTGGGTGATGTCCGGGTAGTGGCGAATGGGGTAGCGGCTCGGCACGAGCTTTCGGAGGGTGGAGAGCGGTAGCCGCACCTGAGGTCCGAACACGACACCGGTCAGCCAGCGCGGTTCCCGCTTCAGGATCTCGAGGAATTCGTCCATCCACTCCTGGCTGAAGCCCTGAGGCGCCACCCACATCTGAGCCTGGGGATGGCGCTTCCGAAGGCTTGCGGCCTGCTTCTCCAGCAGCGGCATCAGGTACTTCGGCTGCGTGTGCCCCGGATCTCCGCCCGGCACGAACACGGCATCAATCCGCTTGAGGCGGGAGAACACCTCATCCCACTCCTTCAGCGCGAACTGCACCGTCTCGGGCTTCGAATAATCCTCATCCAGCGCCGGGTACCAGATCCAGACATCCATGTCATAGCGATCCAGAGTCGCCGACATCTGCTCCATCATCCGCATCGGCGGAACGGGAAAATGCGGACTGTCCGCATCATCGTCCGACCGTGGAGGGATCAACTCAACCGCATTGCAGCCGAACACCGCCAGGTCGCGGAAGTACTGCTCCCAGGTGGGGAGATCCCAGGCGTCGTAGGAGTTGGTTTTGGGTCGATACCCGAGCTGATGCCCTCGCAGCGCCACCCGCGGCGCCGAGGCGATGCGGAGCCCCCGCGAAACCAAAACGCGATCCCGAGACATCGCCAGGTTCCGGAGCAGCCGTCCCGCGCCGAAGAGCAGACCTCGCTCATCGCTGCCCGCCACCACCACCTGCGGCGCGCCGCCCTCGTCGAACACCCGGATCCGATAGCCCTCCCGCCCGGGGTTCGCCTCCGCCGAGACCTCCGCCGCGTGCCGCCCGGCAAACTCCGCCAGCCGCGGCGCCCGGCCCAACGCCACCACGGGCCTACCATCCGCCGGCGCCCGCGTCACCCGATCCCACCGAATGCGCGTCCGCTTCTCGACCTCATCCAGCATGAAGTCGACCGTGGTCTCCTCCCGCACCGAAAGGCCCGGCGGCGTCAGCAGCACGGCGCGGCTCAGGTCAATCTCCTCAACCTCGGTAACGGCTGCAGCGCATACCGCGCATACAGTGAGAGCGATAAGCGCTGAGGCAGCAAGCATCCACGGCGGCATGTGAGAACACTCCGGGTGAGGGTCGGGTTGAAGAGAAGTTCCGTCTTCGATGGATGCCGCCCTTCGACTCGCTGCTCAAAGCCGCGAGCTGCGCGAGCGTTCCGGCCCAGCTCGGAGGGCCTTCACGCAGTAGCCCGGGATTTGCGGTCCGCCGTCTCAGCCCGGAGGGCTTTCACGTGGTAGCCCGGGATTTCAATCCCGGGCGGGCCGTGTACGTTTGTCCCATCCCCAGGATTTGCGGCCCGCCGTCTCAGTCCGGAGGGCTTTCACGCAGTAGCCCGGGATTTCACTCCCGGGCGGGCCATGCACGTTCAGCCAGCCTGTTGGTATTCGCCGCCGACCGGGGCGAGAACGAGATGCTCTGTGAGCGAGGCAATCGCCGTTTCATCGCCTGTCTTCGGCGACCCCCAGTTGGCTGTGGTGGACCTTGATGACGGTTCGCGGCTCGGACGGAGCCTCGTCGCGCTTTCCGGGGGATCCAATCGCTGCGACATAGCGCGTCATGCTGGCGGTCCTCGGGACGTGTCCCGTGGATGTGGGATCGGGTGGGAGCGCTGGTCCAGAACTGCTTGCGGTAATCAAACTCCCGGATCCTCGGGTCAGGCCCGAGGATGACG
>SYKE01000207.1 GCA_005798285.1 Actinomycetota bacterium | reverse complement strand
TGCGCCCCAGTTCCGTGGCGAGCGGTGAGACGCTCCTCACGGTAGAAACTGCCAACCGTCGGATCTGGATTCCCGCTTTCGCGGGAATGACGACGTTCGATGAGCATGGTGATGAACGAGGAAGGCGCGCTCGCCCAGAAGCCGGGCTATTGCGTAGGCGCGAACCCAGTGATCTCTCCAGCAAACAGAAGGGTACGTCTCTCCCGCGCAGGCGGGAGGCTAGCCAGGACGTTGAGCAAGGCCGTCCTGTGAAGCGGTGTCCAGCCAACGTCGTGGAAGTGCGTCCCCAGTTCCGTGACGAGCGGTGAGACGTGCCTCACGGTAGAAACTGCCACCCGATGGATCTGGATTCCCGCCTTCGCGGGACTGACGACGTGCGGTGTGCGCGGCTGGTGAGGGGAGCTGAGGTGCTCGCCCAGGAGCGGGTGCATTGCGTAGGCGCGAACCCGGTAATCTCTCCGGCAAACAGGAGGGTACGTCACTCTCTCGTGAAGGCGGGAGTCCAGCCAGGACGTCGAGCAGGGCCGTCCTGTGAAGCGGTGTCCAGCCAACGTGATGGAAGTGCGCCCCAGTTCCGTGGCGAGCGGTGAGACGCTCCTCACGGTAGAAACTGCCAACCGTCGGATCTGGATTCCCGCCTTCGCGGGACTGACGACGTGCGGGGTGTGCGGTTGGTGAACGGGGCCGAGGCGCTCGCCCAGCGGCCGGTCAGCGCGCCGGGCGGGGTAAGGGGCAAGCGTTCCTGAAGCGGGTGGGTAAACTGAGGACATATCCCGGTTCCACCGACGAAAGGAACGACGATGCGGGTGACTTACACCACCAGAACCGCCTCCCTCACCGACCGCGAGCGCGAGTACGCGGAGAAGAAACTCCAGAAGCTGGCGCGACATTTTCGCTCGGCGCGGGAAGCGCACCTCACCCACCGAACGGTGCGCAGCATTCGGCAGGTGGAGGTGCAGCTCGATCTGGATGGGGTGCTGATCCGAGCGGAGGAGCGATCACCGGACTTCTTTGCCGGGATCGATGCTGTGGCGGAGAAGCTGGAACGGCAGGTGAGCCGGCTCAAGGAGCGGTTGAAGGACCACAAGGGACGCCCCGACGCGCCCACCGTGGCGTCATTGTTTACAGAGGTGATTGCGGCGGAGTCGCCGGAGGTGATCGAGCCGCCTCGGGTCGTGGCACGGCGGAAGCGCTTCGCGATAAAACCCATGACCGTCGACGAAGCGGCGCTCCAGATGGAGCTGCTGAATCATGACTTTTTTGCCTACCTCGACCCGGAGACCGACCGCGTGAGTATTCTTTACCGCCGCCAGGATGCGCAGTATGGGATCCTGGAGATGGACGCCTAACCCGTCCGTTCCCTGGTCAGGCCCGGGCCTTCCCGCAGGCGGCGGTGTGCGACGCTGGGAGCAGGAGACACATGCGCGTTGGTATTCTTACGGGCGGCGGCGACTGTCCGGGTCTGAACCCGGCCATTCGGGGCGCGGTGCTGCGTGGGCTCGACCACGGCTTCGAGTTTGTGGGTTTGCGGCTCGGTTGGAAGGGGCTTGTCGAAGGGCTCACCACCGAGCTCCCCCTGGAAAAGGTGGAAGATATTGTCCGGCAGGGCGGGACCATTCTCTCGTCCTCGCGAACCAACCCCTTCAACCCGAAGGATCCCAAGGTTGAGGAGTGTCTCGCCACCTGGATCCGGTTAAACCTGGATGCCCTCATCGCTATCGGCGGAGATGACACGCTGACGGCGGCAAAGCGGTTCCATCACGAGCACGGTCTGAACGTCGTCGGCGTGCCGAAGACGATGGACAACGATCTGGATCACACCGATTACACCTTCGGCTTCGACACCGCCGCCGGTGTGGCGCTCGACGCGGCGGATCGGCTGCTGGACACGGCGCGGAGCCACCATCGCATCCTGGTGCTCGAGGTGATGGGCCGCTATGCCGGTTGGGTGGCGCTCCACGTTGGGATCGGCGCGGGGGCGGACTGGATCTGCATCCCCGAGGTGCCGGTGAACTTCGAGGAGATGATTGCCACCCTGAAGCGGAAGCGGGATCGCGGCAAGCACTGGGGGCTGGTGGTCGTCTCCGAAGCGGTGAAGGTTCCGGTAGAGGAGCTGAGCGCGGAGCAGTTGGGAGATCGCAAGCCGGATGCGTTCGGCCACGTGCCGCTCGGCGGCATCGTGGGCGAATTCATGGCGAAGCGGATCGAGGCCGCGCTGGGCATCGAAACGCGGGCCGCGGTGCTGGGCCATGTACAGCGGGGCGGTTCGCCGAGCCTGTTCGACCGCTTCCTCGGCACGCGGGTGGGTGTGATGGCGGCCGACCTGGTGAAGGAGGGTCGCTTCGGGATGATGGCGGCGCTCCACGGCACCGAAATCGTGGCAGTGAAGCTCTCCGATGCGGTCGGAACCAATAAGCAGGTGCCGCCGGATATGTGGCCCGAGGTTCTGTCGCTCATCAACAAGTAGAGGAGCGAAATCCATGGCCGAGGCTCTGTGCCTGGGCGAGGCCCTCATCGACTTTGTGGCCGATGTCACCGGTGTGACACTGGCGGAGTGCCCCGGGTTCCGAAAGGCGCCCGGCGGCGCTCCCGCCAATGTCGCGGTTGGGCTGGCGCGGCTCGGCATGAGCGCCGCCTTTCTCGGGAAGGTGGGGGACGATGCCTTCGGCCATTTTCTGGCGGATACGTTCTCCGCTGCCGGCGTGGACACGCAGTTCATGCGGTTCGATGCCGAGGCCCGAACGGGTCTCGCCTTCGTTTCGCTTCGCGCGGATGGCGAGCGGGACTTCGCCTTCTTCCGGAACCCCAGCGCCGATATGCTCTATCGTCCGGACGAGATTCCGGAAGCGGCCTTCGACGGCTGCCGGATCTACCACTACGGGTCGATCACTCTCATTCAAGATCCGAGCCGCGCGGCGACGCTCGATGCGCTCCGACGGGCGAAGTCGTACGGGGCGGTGATCTCCTACGATCCCAACCTGCGCCCACCGCTCTGGCCCGATCTCGACGTCGCGCGGAATCGGATCCTGGAGGGCATGCCGCACGCCGATTTCGTAAAGGTGAGTGAGGAAGAGGCGGAGTTTCTTTTCGGCCCCGGCAATCTCTCCGCACATGCGGCGGCGCTGATGGATCGGGGACCGAGGCTTGTGGCGATCACCCTTGGCGCCAATGGAGCCTATCTGGCGAACCGGACCGCCGCCGTGCGGCTGCCCGGGTTCGCCGTCCAGGCGGTGGACACCACGGGCGCCGGCGATGGCTTCGTGGCAGGCGTACTGTCCGAGCTCCCCTCGGAAGATCCAGGCGACATCTCCGCCGACGATCTGGAGTGCATCGGCCGCCTGGCGTGCGCGGTGGGCGCCCTCGCCTGCACCCGGAAGGGCGCCATCCCTTCGCTGCCTCTCCGCTCGGAAGCGCTGGCGTTTCTATCGGAGTATGGGTAAATGCCAGACAGGCGGGCGGCGCTGCTGCTGGCGCTCGCAGTGCAGTTTCTGCTGGCGGGCTGCAACCGGGGAAGCACGGCGGGGCGTCGCCTGCCGTACGCGCCACTGACCGCAACCGAGCCGACGGTGGTCACGAAGTTGGAGGGCCTCACCACCGATCGGGAGCAGGAGATCCACATCGCGCTGCCGTTTCGATCCCTCGCGGTGATGGGACGGTTCGACCAAATGTTCGGCGAGAGGGGCTGGCGACCGATCAAAGCTCGCCTTCAGCAGCCCGGTCAGCGCGTGTGGCTGCCGATCAATGTGGATGTCACCTCGGTGCTGGCCTACGATGCCCGGTGGGAAGATCCGAAAACCGGGAAGAGCGCCCTGTTGAACATCTGGTACAAGGAAGGCGACCGAGACACCCAGCACGGCGTCTTCGAACTCTACGGACCCGGCAAGTTCTGACGAAGTCCCACGCCAGGGTCTACCGGCGCTCCAGCGTCGTCAGTCTCGGATCCACCGCCGGGAGCGCTTCGGCGATGGCGGCGGCGGTGGCCCGATGGCCGCGCGCGTTCAGGTGGCGGTCGATGGGGAAGAACAGCGAATTGCCCCCGCCCGCGCGCAGCGGCTGCAGGAGATCCACCACGCCAACCCCCCGCGTCGGTTGCTCGGGCAGCGCCGCGAACGCCGCCCGATAATCCTCCCGCAGCGACTTCAAGCCGGGGTCGGCGCACTGCTCGGGCCTTGGAATAAGCGCCACGAGGAGCGCCGCATGGTGTTCCTTGCACTGCCTCGCCAGTTCCTCATAGAGCTTGAGTGTGAGCTTCATGGCGGGGCGTGTGACCGGGTCGGCAGAACTCTTGCCCGCTCGACTCTGGATCAGGCTGGAGAGGCGGTCCCTGAGCAATCGCGCCAGATGGAATCGCCGCACCAGCCAGGAAACCCGAGCCGGACGGATCGGCGCGGGCGCCGTCACGGACTGCACATCCTCGTGCGAGCGCTCGCGGTGGTACGCCTCGTGAATGAGCGCCTGGCCACCCGTGGCGCGGGCCGTCTGGATCAGTTGGTCGCCCTGCAGCCCAAAGAGGCGGCATTGGGTGTTCTCGATCAGATCATTGAAGAAGAACCCCGCCACCACGGCATCCGGCTGAAAGCGCCATCCTTGCTCCTGCAGGTAGTAGAGCTGGTGTGCGGTCCCGGTGCCGATGACGCCCGCGTTCAGGGTCTGCACCCGGAGTCGCTTCCCATCCGGCGCGTGGGCCGAGAGGCGCTGCTCCAGCAGCCGGGCGTAGGTCTCCTCCGCCTCCACGCCAAACCCGAAGGTCTGGGAGTCTCCCAGCACCAGGATCCGATAGACCTCGTCGGTGCGTTGGTAGGGGATCTCCCGCTCTCGGAGACCGAGCGAGTTGATCTTCACCGCCACATCGAACTCCGAGCGCTTCACCCGCCCCACGGCGTTCGGGATGTGTCCCATCGCGCCTTCGCGGGCCGTCTGCCAACCGTCTGCCAGGAAACTCTCGGTAGGATGCAGGGGCTGCGGAAAAAGGAGCCGCACGCCAAGTTCCAGTACCGCCAGCGTGGCGAAAATGCTGCCCAGCGGCACGAGCAGCACGAGTGACCTGGGGATGCGGGATCGGCGAGCAGGAGAAGTGTTCACAGGGATAGGTTCCCGTCGAGACTGCCCTGATCCTGGCTCTGTGCCTCCGGGAGAGGGCGGCCCGCTCCTCAATTTGCTCGCAGAGTCAAAGCGGTTGTTGAGTGGCGTGCGCTTTCGCCGCCGGATAAGGTTGATTCATGACCGATGATCCGGGTCGGACGGGGGTCTTCTCTCTCACCCCGTCGCCCCGACGCAGATCGATTTGGATCGTGAATGAGAGTTGGGGGACTGTCTGATGCATTCTGCGCCGAACAAGCGCGCTCCATTGGGGCGCCGCTGGAGTTGCTGGGGAGCCGTACTATCGGCGGCAGTGCTTGCGGGAGCGCGATCCGTGCCGGCCCAGGGAGCGCCTCCCACCTTGCTTCCGCTCAAGTCCATCGGGCTGCCGGGGCGGGAACCCTCGGCCCTGGCCTGGGAGGGGCGGCGGCTCTACCTCGGTTTTCCCGCGGGTAGGGATGTGCGGCGGCGAAATCTGTGGGTGACTCCGGTGGGTCCATCCGGCATTCCGGAGGGCGCGGCACGGCGATTCCCGGACTCCGCCGCTCCCCTCAAACCAGGGCTCGGCAGCACCGTCACGCGAGTTCTGGTCGACGCCCCGCGTCGGAGACTCTACGTCGCGGTTCGGATGAACGGAACCGACGGCGCGGCCGAGCGGCGGCTGCTGACCATCTATGCGCTGACCGAGGCCGGTGACCCGACTGGAACTCCCACGAGCCTCGAGCTTCCCGAAGCGCGAGGCTCGGTGGAAGCCCTTGCGCTGCATCCCAAAGGCAAGATGCTGTACCTCGCCGGGTGGGGCGCCGAGCGGGTGTGGATGCAGCCGCTCAACGCCGCCGGGGATCCGGAGGGGCCCGTGGAGTCCGTTCGGGTGGGTGGGCAGGGAAAGTACGCCCTGGAGGTCGATCCCGCGGGCCGTCGCCTCTATGCCGGCAGCTATCCCGATCTCCTGGAAGTGCTTCCCCTCGGGCCGGATGGTGGACCCGCCGGCCCTGCGGTAAGCGTTACGGCGGGCGCCAATCCGGACTATCTCCGCTTCACGCTAGCCCGGGAGGGGCTTCTGCTGCAGCGGGCTTCCGGCTTTGCGCTCTGGCCTGTGGGATCCGACGGGCGGCCCCAAGGCTCGCCAAGGGCGGCGGGGCTCGAGCGTGCGACGTCTGTGGCTGCCCAGCCGGCGCTCTCCGGCTGTGTGGTTGCCTCGGATCGGGTGCGGCGGGATCTCTTCGAGGATCGACGGGCGCCCGCCGCCGCGGGTGGCGCGCTGCTCCGATTGAGGGAAGGCGCCGGCGATCTGGATGCGGTGGAGCGGCTTGGGGAGCGTCCCGTATTGGCGGCGCTGTCGCGGCAGGGGGCTGGACTGGTGCTCACCGCCCGGCGGGATCCATTGCCCCGCCTGAATCTCGCGAAAGGCGAGACCATTCGCGTCACGCTCCTCGAAGCGGCCCCACGGGCGGGCGCCGTACCGCCGGGCGGCTTTCCGGTCCGCCTGAAACTCGGCAGTCATGCGGTATCGCTCGGTTCACTTCGTATCGGAAACCCGTCGGCGTGGATCCCGATGGATCCCGCGCTGAAGGATAAGAGCGGGTTGGAACTCTCCCGGGTCGAGGTGGGAGAGACCCACGACGGCACGACGGCGGGGATCCTCACACGCTTGCGTCTGCGTCTGGAGATCGCCAACGAGGATCGGGCGCGGGAGCGGCCGATCATCCTCGAAGACGCCGTGAGTGGGTCGACTGTGGCGTTCCTCGTCCCCGGCTATGCGTGGATGGACGGGGATCGTCGCGTGCGGTTTGAGACGCTCACGGCGCGGGCCCAGCGCTATCTCGCCGCTGCCCGGGCCGTAGCCATCCCCTCGGCGGAGCGACCACGTGCTACCGTTGTGTCCTGCTATCACCTGATCGGTGCTCAGGGCAGCGAGGCACAGCTTCGAGCCTCGGCCGAGGCGATGGGAGCTCTGGGGTTCAACACCGCGAACGCCTATTGGTGGGACGGCATCGCCCCCGCCACGGTGGACGCCATCCTGGATGGCTCTGGGCTTCAGCGAAGGGCTCAGGCGGTATATGCGCCGCCGCACTACTTCGACCACCGGCTGGCCCAACCGGCCCTGGACAAGTGGGTTGCCGAACTGGCGGGCCAACCGGCGCGCACCCACGGCGGTTCCGCGTCCGATGTGGTGGATCTCAAGGTCGCCGACGAGCCGGGCTGGTACTTCCCCGGAGAAGTGCGTGATCTCCTGAACTCACCGGCCGCCCTCGCCGCGTTCCAGGCGTTTCTCAAAGGTCGCGCGAGAACCCCTGCTGAGTTCGGCGTTCGAGAGTGGAGCGACGTGCGACCCCTGGCTGGGGCGCCGACCTCCGATTGGCCTCTCGTCGAGCGGAAGCGCTTTTACTGGACCGTACGCTTCCTGGCGGTCGACGCCTCACGCGGCCTTTCGCGGGTACGAGAGGCGCTCGATCGCAGCTTTCCACACCGACCGGTGGTGGCGGTGAACTGGAACAACTGGGGGAGCCGGTGGTACGTGCCGAGCCCCGGCCAGGCCCTCGCCAACAATCCGGACAAGGGAGCCGACGCCGGGATGGCGGGGTTCGATTGGTTCGAGTCGGGGCGAACCGGAGCGCACACCCTTTGGTCGGAAGACTGGCTTCCCGACACGATGAGTCAGCACACCTCCTTCGCGGCGGACCTGCTCCGCTCCGCGTCGTCGCCGGGAGGTCGCGGCTTCGGCGCCTACATTGTGGGCGTCACCCTCGGCGATCATCCCGCGGGCGCCGCCTACAAACTCTTCTCGCTGATCGGCCACGGCGCCAGATCGGTGGACTTCTACTCGTGGGGACCGGCGACCGTCAGTCCGGCCGGCTGCTGGTCGGAGCGGCTCGATGTGTATCCCGCCATTGCCGACGCACTGAGGTTGTTGGGGCGCGCGGAACGGCTCACGGCGCCCGGCAAGCCGGCGCGGGGCAGGGTGGCGCTGGTGCAGCCGGGCAGCAGCTTCCTCTGGGATCGTCGTCCGGAGTCCCCGCTCTACCACCACGAGCTCTGGGCGCTCCACTACGCCCTGGTGCATTCGGGCTATACCGTGGACTTCGTGGATGAAGTAGATCTGGCTGCCGGGGCGCTCGCCTCGCGGGGTTACACCACGCTCTACCTGACTACCCCGAACCTGTCCGAGGCGGCGGTGCGCGCCGTGGGCGCCTGGGTGAAGAACGGCGGTGTTCTCGCCGCCACGCCGGGAGCCGGGGTGGCGGATGAGTACGACTCGCCTGCAGACCAGCTCAGGGACGTACTGGGCATCGGCCCCCGAAAGGCCGTTCGGACCGCCATGGGGTCCGAGGCCGAGCCGGGCGTCGATGGAGTGCGATTTGAGCCATCGATGTCCGCGCTGGGCTCGAAGGAACTCCAGGTCTCCGGCCCGATTGCTGCGCTGGATCCCGTCCCGGGCACTGAGGTCCTGGCCCGCGGGCGCGATGGCGGCGCGGTCTGGACGCGGCGCAGCGTCGGACGGGGCCACGCGATGGCGTTCGGATTCTTTCCCGGCTGGCAGTACTGGCTCTCGCCCGACCGGGGAGACGGCTCACGGCTGCCGCTGGAGTGGAGCGACACCTGGCGGCGCGTCATCGCCGAGGCGCCGCGGGCAGCGAACACCGGGCGACCCGCAGCCGCATCGATTCCGGGCGTGGAGACCTGCGTGTTGGACTCCCCGAAAGGTCGGGCGATCGTGCTGCTCAACTGGACCGACGTGCTTCAGCCGGAAGTGAAGGTCCGGGTGACGGGAGCAGCGACGGGGTTCGCAGCACCGACGTCGACCAGCGGCACGGCGGTGAAGAGCCGGGCGATCGGAACGGATCTCGAGATCTCGCTTTCCTTACGAAACGTCGATGTGCTGCTGCTCAATCGAGGCCCGCAGGCCGTCAGTCGGGCTGCAAAACCCCAGGCGGGGCGGACTTCGCGGCGGAGTCCGGCGCCAGACCGGTAACCCGCGAGGGAGCAAGTCCGCTCCATGTAGAATGGTGATGGAGATAGGAGCGGCAGGGCGCAGGCCCGGGCGCCGCGGAATGACCCAAAGTGCCGAAGATTCAAGTTTCGTTCAAGGGCCGGGTGCGAGAGTTACCTGCGTCTGGCGGGATTCTCGGCCGGCCGGCCGACGACAACAAGCCGGATGTGCCCGTCGAGGATGCCCGTGTTTCGAGGAAGCACTTGAGGGTGTGGTGCGCCGACGGAGAGATCTGGGCGCAGGATCTGGGAAGCACCCACGGTACCCGTTTCGGCAATGAAGTTCAGAAGGCCGGGCACGCGTTTCTGGTGGGGAAACAGGGTCTGGTCTCGCTGGATCGCGTCGCGGTTCAACTGCATCTTCTTGCGGACGAAGAGTTGGCCGACCGAGAGGCACTGGCCGATCCAATCGTGTTCCTCGGCAGGCTTGCGTCGACGTTGGCGACTGCCAGCGGGAACGACGCGCTGAGCGGAGCCATTCGGCTCCTCGCGGCCCGCACACCAGAAGCGGAAATGCTGGGATTGTTCAGCCGTCGCGGCACGGATTGGGATGCGCTGGTGGTGCAACCGGATGGCGCTACCATCACTCACACTTTCATTGAGCGGGCGTATGAGACTCGGAAGCCCTACGTCTGGTCGCCGGATAACAGTGACGGGGTCATCCCGACCTATCGCCCCGGACGCTTACTGTCGAGAGCCCTTTACTCCCCCGTGATCTGGGACGGAGAGGTACTCGGAGTGCTTGCGCTGGAGGTCCCCCGCTCCGCGCCGTTCAACGAGGCCGACGTCGGATTTCAAAGCCTGGCGGCCCAGTTGTTGGCGGGAAAGCTTCAGGAACGACTGCTCCAGAGCCGGCTGCAGCGGGTTGAGCAGGAGGCCAACAACCTCGCGCTCTTTCTCTCCAAACCGACCGGCGATCGGGTGAGAAGCTGGCGCGGCAAGGTCAAGCCCGCAGTGGAAACGCGTGAAGTGGCGGTGCTCTTCTCGGACCTTCGGGGCTTCACGCGCTTCTGCGCCTCCCACGATCCCGAGCAGGTGACGAAGCTTCTGGAGGATTACCTGACGCCTCTGGTCGCCTCCATCGAGCGCCTGGGTGGAATCGCCGACACCTTTCTGGGCGATGGCATCATGGCCCTGTTTCCTGCCCGCCACGAAGAGGATGACCATGCCTTGCGCGCCGTCCGCGCGGCGCTCGAAATGAGGGCATCCTGCGAGACCGTTAGCCGGGCCCGTGAGCAAGCCGGACACAAGCGTGTTCGGATCGGAATCGGCATCCATCTAGGAGACACCCTTGTGGGGTTTCTCGGCGCGCGAAGCCTCATGGAGTACACCACCATCGGCGACGTCGCCAATCGGGCATCTCGGCTCTGTCACGCCGCGCGGGACGAGACGATTCTGATCAGCGCCGAGGTTCAGAGACGAACGGCGGTGCGTCTGCGAAAGGAAGCGCGGTTTGAGGAGGCGACCGGGATTCACCTGCGGGACGCCGAGGACACGGTGGTTTATGCCCTGAAACCGATCTCAGCCGAGGGCCAGTTGAAGACGGTGGGCACTGCAACCGAGCGACCGCCCGGCACCAACCGACCCGGCGCTGCGAAGCCGGAACCAACAGATGGAAATAACGGCAAGAGTTGATGTTGGAGCGAACCTTTCTGCATCTGCCGGGGATCGGCGCGCGCACGGAAATGCGGCTCTGGCAACGGGGGATTCGCTCCTGGGAGCAGTTGTCGCGCACTGGCCGAGATCTCCCCATTCCCGGCGCGCGGCTGCCGGCAGTGCTGGATCGGGCGATGCGATCTAGGGCCGCGCTCGAGGCGGGCGACCACCGCTTCTTCGCGGAGTATGTCCCCCAGAAGGAGCACTGGCGAGCGTTTCAGGCGTTCCCCGGGCGAGTGGCCTATCTCGATATCGAAACCGATGGTGGGCGGGACTTCGACTCGGTGACCGTCATCGGGCTCTCGGATGGGGTTGAGCTTCGCCAATTCATCCGCGGTGAAAATCTGCTGGACTTTCGAGACGCGTTGGATGACGTTTCGCTATTGGTTACCTTTTTTGGATCCGGCTTCGACATCCCAGTGCTGCGCGAGGCGTTTCCCGACGTGCGCTTTCACCAGATGCACCTGGATCTGTGTCCCACCCTTCGGCGGCTCGGCCTTCGTGGCGGCCTCAAGTCCATTGAGCGACAGTTGGGGCTCTCACGAGGAACGGAGACTGAGGGGTTGGGCGGCTGGGATGCGGTCAGACTCTGGGGGGAGTGGCTTCGGGGGAGTCGCGACGCTCTGAAAACTCTTCTCGCGTACAACGGCGAGGATGTGTCAAATATGGCCCCTCTCGCACGTTTTGCATATAGAGAGCTGAGCGAGCGACTGCAGGCAGAAGGCGTACTCTCCGGGGTTCCGTAACCATTTCGTGAGGAGCCGTTATCGTATGCCGATCGATGTGAAGATCTTCCGATGGCCGGACAACGAGGATATGCCTCTGCCGGCCTACGCGACGCCGGGTTCGGCGGGTATGGATCTCTCTGCAGCGGTTACCGATCCGTTGACCCTGGAACCGGGAATGCGGGCGGCGGTGCCCACCGGATTCGGGATCGCCCTGCCTGAAGGATACGAAGCACAGGTGAGACCCCGGAGCGGTCTCGCCTTGAAGTACGGAATCGGCATGGTCAATGCACCGGGGACGATCGACTCGGACTACCGGGGCGAAATCAAGGTGCTGCTGATCAACCACGGTTCGCAGTCGGTAACGCTCTGCCGAGGGGATCGGATTGCCCAGCTAATCATCGCGCCGGTCGAGCGCGGGCGGCTCATCGAAGTGTCGGAATTACCCGAGTCCGCTCGGGGTGCGGGAGGGTTTGGCTCCACCGGGCGCTGACGGCCATGTACAGTTCGAACGCCGAAACTTGCACGTTCCTGATGACGGATGTGGAAGGTTCCACGCCGCTCTGGCTGAATCAGCCGGACCGCATGCGGGAGTCTTTGCTGCGGCACGATGAGCTGTTCCATCAGGTGATCCCTGCTAACCGGGGTCGCGTGCTCAAGAGCCGTGGAGAAGGCGACAGTCACTTCTGCGTTTTCCCGGAGGTGTCGGACGCACTCGCAGCCGCGCTGGAGCTGCAGAGACTGTTGCAGCGGGAGAGTTGGTCGGTGAGGCCCGGGCTCCGAGTGCGGATGGCGATCCACACCGCGGGCGCCGAGGAGCGAGACGCGGACCTCTACGGCATCGAAGTCAACCGATGCGCCCGGCTGCGAGGAATCGCCCACGGGGGACAGGTGCTGCTCTCCCAGGCGGCCAACCGGGCGCTGTGTGGTCGGCTGCCGGACTCTGTGACCCTGCGACCTCTGGGCGCTGTCCGACTGCGGGACATTCCCGGGCTGGAGCAGGTGAGCCAGTTGGATCATCCGGAGCTCAAGGGGGACTTCCCACCGCTTCGGAGCGAGGATCGGCGGCGTGGAAACCTGCCCCGAGCACTGTCTTCGCTGGTGGGGCGCGAGGCCGAACTGACCACCCTGTGCGCTCTCATCGAGAGGCACGCGCTCGTGTCACTGATCGGGCCGGGAGGGGCGGCACGGCGATTTGATTGTCGCTCCGGACAGATTCCATTCGGAAGTATGCTGAAAATGTCGTTTAGCTCTGACTGAGGTCGAAGTTGGGTAGACGTGGAAGAGTCTCCTGAAAACTTCACTCCACAGGAGCACCTCCATG
>SYKE01000206.1 GCA_005798285.1 Actinomycetota bacterium | reverse complement strand
GACTGGATTGGCTCGCACGGGGGCGGCGGGTGACGGGATCCCGGTGCAGGCGGTCGACAACGTCATCGAGTGGGACGAAGAACCCGGACTCCAGCGGGAAGAAATGCCGTTCGTCCCTGGCGGACACGCAGTTCCGGTGCAGCAGCGCCAGGGCGATCAGTTCGCTCCGCGTCGAGGGCTGGCCGGCCAGGCGCATCGCGAGGCGGCCACTCAACCCCTTGAGCTCCGAGAGAAGGCACTCGCAGTTACGCGTGCTGGCAGTCACCGCCATTTCCTGAAGCGTCGTCTCGAGAAGTTGCTTTACCTCCTCCACATGGCTCGTAGAAGTGATGAGCTGTACCGTGTCGAGGTCCTGTCGTTCCGGAACGCAGTCGATGACGTACCGCTCGTAGACCTCCGGATTGGTGTGGGGCTCATCGAAGTATTCGATCCCTGCGTTTCGATCCACGGCGATGACCCAGTCGCTGAGCTCGTGGAGGCGCTGCAGTTCGTAGTCTCGAACCTCAGAAACTTCAGTGACGAGGGCGGGCCACGCGTCGGACTCCATCCCGAGATGCGACGCAGTTGCTTTCATGACAGCCTTCTGGGCCTCCAGGAGTCGTTCGGAGAGTCCCCGGGAAGCGGGGTGCTTATCTCCATCCACGGCCTGGGCCAGCGTCGTGAACCAGGTCGCGTTTGACGTGGCGGAGGCGCCGTAGAATTCACGAATCTGACTCGGGCTGAGGCCATACGCCTCTCGTGGAGAGGTTGTGAGAAGCGTATCGGGCGCCTTCCCCACGCGGGAGTCAAACGTGTCGAAGGCGACGGAGACGTGCGCCGGCGAGTCCGGCAGGGCCTTCGTCCGTTTAGACCAACGCAGCGCCGGCAGCGTCGCTCCAGCGATCACGCAGGTGTCCAGCAGCCACCGGTCCTGCTCCGGGATGCTGCGGCCGCCCGCCCGGCGCTGCTCCGTACACTCGACCAGGTACCGACCGAGCTCGCGCTTCGCTTTGCCCGAGTCGCTCGGATGGAGGTCGAGCAGGTAGCCGCGGTCCGATTGCGGTGCGTCCTCCTCGTCGTCGGTCTGGGAGGATTTTCGAGCGGCTCCCAGCGCCCGTGTGAGCGTCAGACCGTCACCGGGCCGCAGGGCGTGGATCCTCAAGAGGGAGTATGCCGGATGCAGGTCCTGGTATCGTCGGATCTCCTTTCCGATCACCTCACCGGTTCTGGATCCCACAGACGGCGCCGCCAGGGCGCCGCCGGCGGCCAGACACCGGGCCAGGCGCGCAATGGCGGCCTGCGGCTCGCGTTCTCCCGAGCGGAGCATGGCAACCGCGTGATCTCCGAGCGTGTCGCCGAAGACGAACGATTCTCCTTCGCCGAGACCCGGAAGAAAGAGGGGGAAGTACGCCAGATCCAGCGAGGCAAGCGTCTTCACCACGTCGTTCGCGGAAAGCGCCTCCGCGTACCGGGCATGGTAAGCGAGTTCGTCGTAGGCGTGGCGCCAGGCGACGAGGAGCGGGTGTCCCGGCAGCACGATCAGGCCGATCTGCTCTCCCGCAAGTCCGCGCACCTCCACCGTCTGCATCAGCGCAAGTTCCGGCTGCTTCTCCACGGCGACCAGCCACGCGTTCACATAATCGGTGACCCACGCCTGCTCCCGGTAGATGACGCCGGAGAAGCCGCACCGCTCCTGCACTCGGTTCCCCGCGGTGTGGGCCGCGTCTGTGAGGCGTTTCCCCGAGTCCGGGTGGACCGAAATCTCCCGGAACTCCGGATCCCCGGTGCTGCAGCCATCCATCCGCGCCGTGACGATCCAACGACCGATCCGATAGCGCTCCTGCTTCCAGCGTTCCTCGATCTGGGCAATGAGGGCGGGCTGCTGCACCCGCGCCTTCGCGCTCTTCTGCGCGCTGCCGATGGCGCAGGAGAGAAACCCCTGCTTGTCTCGCTCCACCGCTGCCTTGCCCGCTGCGACGAACTCCTCGGGGCCGAAACCGATCGCGGCCTCGCTGAAGTAGCGCACGGTCCGTCCGGCGCTCTCCCGAAGCGTTTCCTCGGGCTCGCCGAAACTCAGCAGAAAGTCCTCGCTCAGCTTCCAAAGGGGATGATCTTCTCGCTCCTCGTAGGGCGGCTCCACCATTCCCCGCGGGGACACGCGGACGTTCACCTGCCACTTGCCGTCCTCCGCAAGCTCCTCGAAGGCATCCGGCCCGAACGTGCACTTTTCGGCGGCTCGTCCCGAATGGGGGACCGTCTGCTCCGCCAGTACGCTGCCGTTTCCGGTGACGATCGCCACCGTGTATTCCACAGCCCCCTTCTTGATCCCCGCCGGGAGCACTTTCCACCGGACTTCCAGCGGCTTTTCCGTGGACTTGCTTCCGCGCTCAGACTTCTCGCGGCGAACGACATACTGCAGTTCCGGCGGCGTCTGATCCTGGGAAGACTCCTGACTCACGGTCAGGCCCGACCATGCGAGGGGCTTGCCTGCGGCGCCTCGCCAGCGATGCAATTCGATCGATTTCAACTCTTGCCGATCGAACCCCGGTTGAAGCCTGTTGAGGTGAAACTCCGGAGCCTCCCGAATGGCCTGCAGGGTTTCGGTCCAGCGGTGGCCTTCGTGCTCGCGAAGCAGTCTTTCGAGGGACCGCGCCGCCTCATCGGCCTCGGCTGGAAGGAGCAGACTCTCCACCCGCGAGCGAGGGGTGGGGCCGCTTCCGAACGCCAGCAGCGCAAGTTCTACCATCTTTGCCGACGTGGCAAGATCGGTCCGGCACGGCTCCGGGTCCGGCGCGATCGGCCACAGCCCCAGCAGCGTCACCGCAGTTCCCGCGGCTTCAGGCGCGTGGGCGCAGGTCGCGTAGAATTCGAAGGTCCGAAACGGCGCGATGGCCTGTGCCTTTCGGAGCGATCCCGAAGCACGAATGGCGTCATCGGCAAAGTCTCGCACGCCGCGGCTGAGGCGACCTCGAGCCTCGCGGCGAGCGGCGACCAGAAGCGCCTCTTCACCGATCTCGCGACCGGCGCTGTAGATCCCATCCATCCCCGCTCCGGCGTGCGGCACGTCCACCAGGAGAAGGACGCTCTCCTTCTTTTCCTCGCGGAGATCCACCGCGCGATCCGCGGTGATCCAGCGCGTCCCCGGCTCGGAAGCCCCGCCGACCGCAAAGATCGACCATCCCGGGACCGTCAGCAGCGAACTTCGGATCAACGAGTCGATCTGCTCCCGGCTGAAGCAGCGCACATAGACCACGGTCCCGGGCTCGGGATGTCCGAGCTGTTTCACCAGGGCTTCCTGGATGCAGCGGATGGCAGTTTCAATCATGGGCGATTCTCGTGACTTCGAAGCGAGGTCGGAGGCGTTTCATGGCTTCAGCGTCGTTCACGCCCCGCAGCAGTCCCATGTCGCGGAGTCGGCGTTCCAGCACCGCCCGGTTGCGAAACACAACGCTTTGCGGGATCGACATGCCGGGCGGTGGATCCGCAACATAGAACCCGTACCGATCCCGTAGGATCGAGAGGAACCTCGACAGAGTGAGCGGTCGCACGGGTTCACCGGGATGTGGAAGGCTGTGAACGTGTACCAGGTAATCGAGCGCAGCGTTGGAGAGCACGAGAGATCGAGCCTGCGAAGAGATGCCGCTCGTCCGAACCCGGCGTCGTGACCCGATGCCGTTCGGCTCATTCACCATCAGGCACGCGTCTAACAACGTTTGATAGTGCTGAAACTGCAGATTCCGACCCATCATCCCTACCACGGTCGCCGCCAGCCGCCATACCGGGTGGATCTCCTTGTCACCGAGCGATGTCCCCAACCCGGCAAAGTCGAACCCGTCGAGTGCGGCGGCAAGCGTCCGGCACTTGCGATGCAACTCCGCCGTGAGCGAACTTATCTCCTCAGATCGGGAGTCGGGGCCGGAGAGCGCACTCGCGAAGGCGTTCAATCGGGCGGCGGGGTCGGGAGCGGCCTGGGGGAGCCGTGCCGTCCCCGCCCACTCGATCTCCAGGTACGCCTCCAGGATCTGCAGCCCCATCATCAGGACCGGAAGCCGCTGCAGGCGCCTCACAAGATCGCCCATCGAGTCCTCGGCGGCAAGCCGAATCTGTCGATCCAACCCGAGCGCACAGTCGGCAAAGAGGGGCCAGGGCTTCTGGTCTGACACATCCGGGACCCGACCCGCTCGCTCCCATTTGAGCAGTGCATCGAAGGTGGCAAAGTAGGTGGCGCTGAATCCGATCCCCATCCCACTCTCCAGCAGCGCCGTCAGCGTCTGCCGCGGAACCGATGCTCCGTAGTGTGTGATGAACGCCCCCAGGTCCTGGCCGAATTCCCGGCCAGCCCGCGTGGCGAGTGGATACTGGTTTGAAATCCGTGCATCTCCGGTCAGTCGGCGGGGGGCCTCCTCAAGCGAGAGTCCGAGTCGTGCGCCGAGGAGTTGATCGATCGGCAGATCGACCAACTCAATGAACTGCTCGGATGTGAGACTCTCGCTCTGGCCGGTTCCTTCGTCCCGCTGCTCCACGCCGTCGGCAAACAGTCTCAGGATCGCGTTGCGATTTGCGGTCACACCAACCGGGAACTCCCCTCCTCCATCGGGTACGAGATGGGTTCCTCCGACCTGACCCGCCAACATCGCCACCAGCAGTTCCGGGGCGCCCCGAAGGTGCGCGATGCCGACGGGCAAGTCGATCCAACTCGCGAAGTAATGGGCCGGGTGAGCGCGGATGATCGGTTCGGTCTGACCGGGACTCCGGTCGCGGTTCTCCAGACAGTGCGCGAGGAGCAGATCGCCCAGGATCGCCTGTCCTGCGCCGCCTTCCACGGCAAGGGCTTCAGTCAAGTGTGCGAGTCTTGCTGCAACCCCTGCGACAGTGGCCGGTTTTCCGTACACGGATGCGAAGCGGCCGGAACCCCTCCGGTGTCCCCAGCGCATCTCATAGAGCACAGCGGGGAGCACGGCCCCCATGTAGAAATGCAGGGGCGTCAACGGAAGCACGGCTGGGTACCCGGCTGTCCAGAGGCGCCGCGCCATTCGCGGGCTGAGCACATCGCACAGCACGTCGAACGGCATGCGAGATCCGCCGGCGCCTGCAGCCCTCACCGGCCCGGCTCCACGCGGCGAGCGTCGCGCTCGGGCTGCCCGGGAGTCGGTGGCTCTTCCTGCCGGAACCGCGGCTCCAGGCGCTTCATGGATTCCGCGTCATTGACTCCCCGAAGCAGACCGAGATCCCGCAGACGCCGCTCCAGCAGCGCCTGATTTCTCGCCAGCAGCTCAGCGGAGAGTTCCATCCCCGGCGGCGCTTCCCGAACGTAGAAACCATATCGATCCCGCATGATCGTGAGGAATGTGGAAAGCGACAGCGGCCGCTGCTTCACCCCCTTTGAAGCTGAGCAGAGATGCCGGTGCACGAGATAATCCAGTGCGCTGTTGCTGAGTTGGATGGAGCGGCGATCCGCAATTACTCCCTGCACCGTGCTGCGCCGTCGAGTTCCGATGCCATGGGGTTCTTGAACCATCAAGCCTGAGTCCAGGAGTTTTCGGTACTTGCCGAACTGACTGCCTTCACCCATCAGGCTTACGACGGCCTCAGCGAGTCTCAAGAACGGTGCGCGGTTCTTCTGCAGCAACCCCTCAGCCTCATCGGCGTATCCCGCTTCTTCCAGTGCATCGGACAGCGCCGAACAGGAGCGATGCTGAATACGAGCAAGATCCCGGGCGTAGTCTCGGTGTTCACCGCGCACAAACAGCAGGTCGCCGAAGAGGTTGATCAGCGGGGCGGGATCCGGGCCGGAGGGAGGGAGCGCTAATGCTCGGTCCAGACGCACCGTGTAATCCAGGATGCGAAGGCAAAGCATGATTCCCGGTAAGCGTCGAAGTCGTCGGAGCACATCGTCCATACCCGCTTCGGACGCCTGTCTCAGCTCTCGGTCCGTCCCCATGGAGCAATCCACCAGCAACGGCCAGGGGCGCTGGTTCCGTCGCGGTGGAATTCGACCCGTCCTTTCCCATTCGAGAAGAATCCCCAGGGTGGAAAGGTACAGGGTGGTGAAGCCCACCGCAAACCCCGACTCCAGCATCTGGAGCAGCGATTGGCGGGGCGCCCGAGAGCCGTAGGCTCTCAGAAAGACGTTCAGGTCCTCGAAGAATCGTTCGGCTGCCTCCGTGGCCACGCCAAGCTGGTTGGGGACCTCGGGCTTTTCCCCCCGGAGCCGCAGGGGCGCCGATCCAAGAGAGAGCCCAAGGCGCACTCCGAGGAGTTGGTCGACGCCCAGTTCGACCCGCTCGTCGAATCGATCCCCCGTCAGGTTGGCCTCCTGGCCGGGACCTCCGTTCGGCGCTGATACTCCTGCGGCAAAGAGCCGGAGCATCGCGTTGCGGTCCACGCCAGCGCCGATGGGGAAGTGGCCCTTACCGCCAGCAGTCACATGAGATCCGTCTCTTTGCCGAGCCAGCAGCGCCACGAGCAACTCGGGCGCGCCGCGGAGGTGGGTGACGGTTATGGGAAGGTCCACCCAACTGGAGAAGTAGTGCGCTGGGAGAACGCGAATGAGGCGGTCGGTGCGGTCGTTGGTACGCTTCCGGTTCTCCAGGCAGAAGGCAAGGAGCAAGTCTCCGAGGATCGCCTGCCCAGCGCTCGCGTCGAACTCATCGAATTCGGGGGAGGCTGCGAGGGCCGCCGCAATTCGTTCAATGCTCGGGTTCCTCCCGTAGACAGTCTCGAACTTCCCAGAGCCCCGCCGGTGCCCCCACCGCATGGTGTAGAGTACGGCCGGAAGCACGGCGGCCATCGTGAAGTCCTGGGGCGCCACCGGAAAGGCAACCGGGTATCCGGCGCCCCAGAAAGCTGCAGCCTCCCGGGCAGACAGACTCTCGGCCAGAATGGCCTGGGGAGAGTTGGGAGCCGCCGTCGCTCGCCTCATCGCGGCGCCACCGGTGCGATGATCAGCTTTTGTACGCCATCGCGGAGGGCTGCCTCTACCAGGAAGACGCGATCGTCCAGTGGGTTCCAGGCGTAGAGGTGGCGTTGGTCCTCCTGCGCCAACCGCTGCTTGAAGATTGAGAGGCTTGCAAAGATGTCATCGGAGCGCTGGTCCGAAAGCTGATAGCCGAGTCGAATCTCCATCAAGAGGTTGAAGAGCGAGGCATCGATCCGCAGCGTCTCGGTGTGACCCGAGGCGAACGTGTAGGTGAGTTGGGCGTGGGTGTGCAGCACGGCCACTCCCGTCGCCGTCTGATCCAACCCCGCGCTCAGCTTGAACTGCGCTTTCGGCTTGAGCACCCAGAAGAGAGATTCCGTCGGGATGCGTGTCGCCACGCGCAGCGGCCAGCCATCCTGGGAGTAGGCGTCCTCGGGAAGATCCTCCAGACGGGAAATCCCCTCGCAAATCCAATCCCGCAGTTCCCGGCGATCCTCGTCGCTCCCAATCGCGATGCGCTGAAAGTCCGACAGGTGGGTTGCCCCGCGAAGGGCGATGGCTTCCACCCGGCCGGCGCGTTCCTGCAATTGAGAATCCGACCACTCAAAGAACGCCTGACGCCGTCGGGATTGCAACTCGACTCGATCGGCGTTGTCGCTCTGGAGCCGCTGACCCATTGTTCTGAGCAAGTAGCGGTCCAGAATGGGATGGGAGTCGGCGCCCGGATCCATCGCCGCGAACTCCTGAAGGAGTTCTCCCTGTCGCTCCGGCGAGGCTGCGTCGAACACCCGATCCCAGTAGGGCATGATCGGCCCCGACCCCTGCTGTCTTCGCTGGTGGATCCCTGCGCAGGTTTCTGTGCCGAAAAACATGTACACGAGCGCGGCTCTCAGGCTCCGCGCGGTGATGTGGGTTTCCCCGCGATGGTGCACCGCCTGAAGCGCGCGGGCGAGGCGAGCCCGAATGACGGGACCCCGATCGGCGCTGTGAAGCGCCTGAACCGCTGCGTGTACCCCGCACGTCGGCTGTTCGATGCAGGTCTCGCAAGGGGACCACTGGTCGCGTTCGCCGAGGAGCTTCGAGATCAGCTTGTCGAGAAACTCAGTGGAAATCTCCCCGCAGCCGCGACTACAGCCCCCCACGAGCGAGCGTGTGTTCAGATCGATGAATCGAATTCGCCCCCCAAAGCCCTGCCAGTGAGAGTCGTCGAGCAGCCGCTCCAACTCTTCGGTGAGGGGGGTGGCCTTCTGGCTCTCCAGCCACGCGAAAAGGGGTCCGTCATTAATGGCGATCAGGTGGACGAGGTGATCCGGGAATTCGCCATGCATGAACGGCTCGAAGAACTTATTCAACAGCTCCGTCGCCGAGCGGCCCTGGAATGCGGCGG
>SYKE01000205.1 GCA_005798285.1 Actinomycetota bacterium | reverse complement strand
GAAAGGTGTCGCCGCTGTACCAGTACCTGACCAGCCGAACGATGAACCCCGGATTTGGCGGGTCGATTCAGTGGAACTTCACGAAGTTTCTCATCAACCGGCAGGGTCAGGTGGTGGGTCGGTTCAAGCCGTCCGATGATCCCGCATCGCCAGCAGTGATCGCAGCGATCGAGCGGGAACTCGCTGCTCCGAAGCCGTAGTCTTCGGGTCGTCGAAGCCCTGCGACTCGGTGAAGCCGAAAAAGGTCCGGCCCGTGTTCACGGGCCGGACCTATTGTTTGACGGGCGGTATCCAGCCGCTCCCTTTACGGGTTCGGGCTTCGGCGACCGTTCCAGAGGGTGTTGTCCCGCTCCAGCAATTCCCGCCGAGTCCACTTTGCATGACCATCGCAGAAAGCGACGTTTGCGCCGCCTGCGTGGCAAGTGGAGATGCGTGTGTGCCCGGCTCCGGGGTATCCGGGGAGCGCGCCGCTCACCGAACAACCGGTGCCCCAACGGCTTCCGGCCGGGAGCAGAGGCGGATCAATGGTGTAGCCGTGGTTGCTCAGGCGATTGCAGTTCGTGTCGGGGGAGGCGGCCGGTGGCAAGGGGTTTGCGGCCCATCCTCCGGTGCCGGCACTGTCGGCGATGCAGATCGTCTCGGCCGGGTATTCCACCATCGCGTCGACAGTAAACCCGGCACCCCCTCGGTCGATGGACCGCGCCAGGTACTGGTGATTGTAACCATAGCTCATGTTCCGAAAGTCGAACCCAGAGCCCAGGCTCGGACACACGAACACCGTTTCGTTCTTCAGGTACGGTTGGATGAGAGTGTGCCACCGGACCGGACTGGGAGACGGGTACGAGTAGACTGGGAAAGCTTCGTAGTCCTGCACATACATGGCCACCGCATTCGACATCTGCCGCAGATTGGACAGACAACTCGTCTGCCGAGCTTTCTCGCGGGCCTGAGCAAAGACTGGGAAGAGGATCGCGGCCAGGATGGCTATGATGGCTATCACCACCAGCAGCTCGATCAGGGTGAACCCTCGGGAAGTAGGTCGATTCATTTCGTTCAGCCTCAGGGGCATAGCAGCCCCTCAACCGAACGAAACTATAGCGGCCCTCAACTGAAACGTCCACCCATGAGCGGACATTTTTTAGGGTTAACTAAAAAATGTCCGCTACTCGAATTCGATCAGTAGATCCCCTGTGTCGACGCGGGTCCCAGGCTTCACCAGCACGTCCCGCACGGTGCCTCGAACCGGGCTGTTGATGAACATCTGCATCTTCATCGCCTCGAGAGCGAAGAGGCGGTCGTCCTTCTCCACCGCCTGGCCGGGCTTCACCGCCACCTCGACCACGGCGCCCGGCATCGGAGCTCCCAGTTGATGCAGGTTGTCGGGATCCGCCTTCGGATGTCGCGTGACGGACGCAGCGGCATGGCGATCGGTGATCGTGACTTCGCGAGGATGACCATTCAACTCGAAGAAGAGCGTGACGCGGCCGTGACTATCCGCCGCGGTGCGCGCCACCAGCTTGACGAACAGCGTTTTGCCCGGGCCGATCTCCACCGTGATCTCTTCACCCAGGCCCATCCCGTAGAGAAACGCTGCGGTTGGTAGGGTCGAGACGTCTCCGAACTGCCGCCGATGCGCGGCGAAGTCGGTGAACACGCGCGGGTACATCAAAAAGGAGAGAACGTCCTCGTCGGATACATCGCGGTCGATCTTTCGTCGCAGCTCGACTCGGGTCGCGTGGAAGTCGACCTCTGGCAGTCTCTCACCCAGGCGACCGTGAATCGGCTCGCGCCCCTTTAGCACCTGTCGCTGCAGATCCGCGGGGAACCCGCCCTCCGGATAGCCGATCTCCCCTTCGAAGAGCCCCACCACCGACTGCGGAAACTGGATTTCGGACGCGCGCTCCAGCAGGTCCTCCGGCGTGATGCCGTCTGAGAGCATGAATAGGGCGAGATCCCCCACCACCTTGCTGGATGGTGTCACCTTGATGATGTCGCCGAGAAGCTTGTTGACCTCGGCATACATCCGCTTGACCTCAGGCAGCCGGTCTCCGAGCCCCATCGCCTCCGCCTGCGGACGCAAGTTGGAGTACTGCCCCCCGGGGATTTCGTGCAGATAGACATCCCCCGAACTGGATTTCAGATCACTTTCAAACGGCGCATAGTGCTCCCGAACCGCCAACCAGTAGTCGGCATGGCGCATCATCGCGTCGAAGTCCAGTCCGGTGTCGCGGTCCTGGCGCTGCAGGGCAGCTACCAGGGCCTCGGCGCTGGGCTGACTGGTCAGTCCCGACATGGAGCTGATCGCCACATCCACGATATCCACACCGGCTTCCGCAGCGAACAGCAGGCTGGCGATCTGACCACCCGCGGTATCGTGCGTGTGGAAATGGACGGGCAAACCCACCTCCTCCCGCAGCGCCTTCACCAGGGCCCGGGCAGCATAGGGGCGGCACAGGCCCGCCATGTCCTTGATGGCGAGAATGGTTGCGCCCGCTCGCTCCAACTCCTTTGCCAGCTTCACGTAGTACGACAGGTTGTACTTGGGGCGGGAGTCGTCAAAGAGGTCGCTCGTGTAGCAGATCGCCGCCTCGGCGATCCCGCCGGCCTCGTTCACGGCGTCGATCGCGGGACGCATCGCGGGGGTGTAGTTCAGGGAGTCGAAGATGCGGAAGAGATCGATCCCTTCTCGCTTCGCCACTGCCACAAACGTTTTCACTACGTTGTCCGGGTAGTTTGTGTACCCCACCGCGTTCGCGCCTCGCAGCAGCATCTGGAAGAGGATGTTCGGGATCCGTTCGCGGAGTGCCGCGAGCCGCTCCCAGGGACACTCATTCAGGAAGCGCATCGCCACATCAAAGGTCGCCCCTCCCCACATCTCCAGTGAGAAGAGACCGGGGAAATCCCGACTTACGGCGGGAGCCACGCGCAGCATGTCCTGGGTCCGCACACGAGTCGCGAGCAGAGACTGGTGTGCGTCTCTCAGAGTGGTGTCGGTCACCAGGAGCCGGCGCTCATTGCGAACCCACTTTGAAAACCCTGCAGGCCCGAGCTCCTTGAAGAGCTGACGGCTGGAAGGAGCCGTGGGAACCGTGTGCGAATCGGCGGGCTCCGGAACCACCGGCATCCGGAGCCGAGTCGGTCGCACCTGCGCCGGAACGGTCGGATTGCCGTTAACCACGATATCACCCAGGTACTCCAGCAACTTGGAGGCGCGGTCGGCGCGCTCGGGAAAGTCGAAGAGCTCCGGATGACTTTCGATGAAGGTGGTCGCGCAATGGCCGTCGCGAAAGATCTGGTGGCGAACCACGTTTTCGAGGAACGGGATGTTGGTCTTCACCCCGCGGACGCGGAACTCGCTGAGGGCGCGCTCCAGACGGTTGCAGGCATCGGCAAACGTGAGGGACCAGGCGCTCACCTTCACTAACAACGAGTCATAGAACGGAGTGATCACCGCGCCGGAGAAGGCGGTGCCGCCGTCGAGCCGAATGCCAAATCCGGCGGCGGACCGATAGGCGGTGATCCGGCCGTAATCCGGGATGAACTGGTTTGCCGGATCTTCGGTGGTGACCCGGCACTGGATCGCGAAGCCTCGCATGGTGACGGCGTCCTGCGCCGGAAGACCGATGCTCTCATCACTCAGCGGTTTCCCCGCAGCCACCTGGATCTGACACTTCACGATATCCACGCCGGTGATCAGTTCCGT
>SYKE01000204.1 GCA_005798285.1 Actinomycetota bacterium | reverse complement strand
GCTCGCGGTTCGCGCACATCGCCTCTCCACTGGAGCGCCCGATCTCTTGCAATACGCATAGAGACGACCGCGGTTCCAAGGGAATAACATCCATTTCGACTCAACTTATAGCCAGTTACCCATCACTTGAATCGCACCCGGCCCGATCCCGTTCCTCACGGATCCGATGGTGGCCCGACACTCGCATCAAGTAGATCGGCAAACTCAGGCCGATCGCGCTCCCCAGGCCATCCCGATCCAGATGGTAGAAGAGATTGGTCGGCCCCTCGCCCGAGGATGGAGTTTGATACACGACCGCCACTTCACCATCGGGCCCCACGGCGACATCGCCGAAGTTCCCGTCGCCCGAGCCGGGCGCCTTCTGCAGCCGGAACGCTCCCAGGTCACCCTTCCCAAACACCGGCGCCCCGGCCAACACGATTCCGTCCCTGGCGCGGTAGGTAACCCAGAGCGCCTGCGGAGCCTCGGCGCCGCCGGATCCAGTCACCACAGTGGGCTGATCCGTCTCATTCGCCTTGCCCAGGAGGGCAGCCACCTCAAAGGTCTGGCCGCCGTCCGAGCTCTTGAGAATGCAGACACGGATGTCTGCCGTGAGATACCCATACCAGAGCGTGCCGAAGGCATCGTACGCCATGGTGGGGTCGCAGCAGGCGGCGGGCAAGCCATCCTTGCCGGTTGCGATCGTGCGATAGGTCCACGTCGTCCCACCGTCCGTAGTAACGGAAATCCCGAGCTCGTCTGCGCCGGCGACGTTGTTGCCGGTTACCGCGTTGAGCGGATCGGTCGGATTGACGGCAACACTCGTCTCCGACTGATAGCCGGGAGAACGCGTCGCATTCACGGTCGGACCCACGCTGATCGCACCATTCGGCGCCACCAGGACTCCCGCGGTCGCGATCTCCAGTTCAGGTGCGTCCGGGTTCCCACCGAGCTCCGCGCTGTTGTCGCCCCAGCCCGCGCGCAAGACGCCGCCGACGAAACTCAGTCCGTTGTAGTCGCCGAAATCATTCGGGTTTTCCTGCCGTAGAGCATTCGAAGCCCCCGCGCTGATCCGAAAGTTCGTTCCCGGCGCCGGAACGGGCGACCGGCTCAAACCTGCGGCGATGACCCGAGAGGTTGCGCCCGGTCCGTCCCAGACGGGAAGCCCCTTAGGAAACACCCGAAAGCCCGGCCCCGCGGCGACACCGGCGGGAGCGAAAGCAGTTGCCGCCAACGCGGCCCCAAACAAGCCAATACAGAGCGCCGCCGATCTGAAGGCGCCCTGAGATCCCATCCGCATCTGATTCGTTCCTGACTCGCGCTTACTTCTTGGTCTTAGGGAGCGGGGCGCCCAGAATCCTGATCTGGGTAGACAGCGTGAACTTTCGTCCCGCAAGTTCATACACAGCCTCTCCGAAGATCGCGGAGAATCCGGTGGCCGGCTTCGGCCACGAGCGGCTGTGATCGGTTCCGAACTGGGTCATCTTCTCATACGTCCAGCGCTGTTCCCGGAAGTCCCGAGTCGGGGCCGACACATGGAACAGACGGCTCTCGACGGGCGCCACGTCGCTGGTCAGCTTCAATTCCGCCGACCCGTCCGGATGGCCCACATACTTCCAATTCAGGTCAGGAAACTTGAACTGGCCCGCGATCATGCGAACAAAGGCGGCCATGGTGGAGAAGACTCGCTCGCGGTCCTCCAGGCCGTGACCGCTGTTCGGGGTGTAGAGCACCCACTTCGGACCCTTCAAGCCGTCCCAGTAAAGATTCAGGGCATCCTGCGTCCAATAGCGGTCATTGGTGCCGAGGATGATCAGTTTGGGCATTGTGTAGCGGGAGCGGTAGCTGTAGGGATCCTCAAGCTCCATGAGCTTCTTACCCTCGGGCGTCTCCAGCTTCTCCATCATGTTCACGCGCGAGTAATCCTCGATCTGCTCGCTGAAGCCGCCGTAGGAGTTTTTCTGATGGGCCGTTTGGGCGCGAACGTTCAACACGTCGATCACCATCGGCATGATGCCCTTCACACGTTTATCTTTGCTGGCAGCCACAAGCCAGGTGGTCCAGCCGCGCTTGCTGGCGCCGCTGATGACGAAGCCCTTGATCGGTTTGAAGCCATTCTGCTTCCCGAATTCCTGGATGGCGTCCATCGACTTCAGGACCGCCTTGGCCATCGGGAAGTGGAGCGGCCACGAGTCGTCGCCCGTCTCGAGGTACTTCAGCCACGTGTGCACCACGAGCGCATCTTCGTTTTTTCCGCCATAGAGCGGCTGGTTAGGGATGCCGAACAGTATGGCATAGGTTGCTCCGGTCTCCCGCGCAAGGCGGACTCCCATCGCGGTGTTTCCCGGGCTGCCGCCGCCGCCGGTGTTGTAAATCGTGCAGAGCTCGGAGTGCTCCAGATTGTCGGGGCGGAAAATCTGCAGGCGGTGGGTCCACTTCATGCCCTGCCACTCCTGCGAGACCATCTGCAGGTCGAAGATCTTCACGCCTTCGACGGTCTGTTCCCCACCCTTCTCCCACTTGTAAGCCGGCTCGGGCTTTTTGAAGTAGGCGTCCAGATCCGCGGCGGCAGGCTTCGGCGCCAGACCACACGCGACACACAGGACCGAAAAGACAACAAGCGGTCCAAGTCTCATTCGGTGCACTCTCCGATCGGGATGACACACAGTTCAGTTTTAGTGGCGTTCCGTTCCACTCAATCCGCTTCCTCCCAACCGACCGCCAACGGTGTTCGGGTCGACCTGACAGACGACCCCGGAGTGTGAAACAACCGGAGTGGCGGCCACGCGTGGCCGAGGAAATCTCCATGAACGCTACATCTTACTCTAAGAGCCGCAGGGCTCTGCTTGCCCGCGCCACCGGCGTCGCGATGGCGGCTCCGTGGGTCCGATCTCTCGAGGCTGCGGAAGCCCCCTACGGCCCTTTCAAAGTCGGTATCCAGAGCTATTCGCTCCGAGGGTTCGATGCAGCCCGCGCGATGTCCGAAACCGCCGCGCTCGGTCTCAAGTACTGGGAGTCCTACCCAGCCCACGTCGCCCTCACCAACGATCCGGAAAAGGCGAAAGCCCCCCTCGCCGCGCTGAAGGCCGCGGGCATCTCGCTCACGGCGTTCGGCGTCGTGGCATTCAAGGCCGATGCCGCGGCCAATCGAAACATCTTCGAGTGCGCGAAGACGCTGGGCATCCGAAACATCTCCGCCGATCCGGATCCGGCGTCTTTCTCTCAGTTGGACGAACTGGTCGAGGAATTCAAGATCAACATCGGCATTCACAACCACGGACCCAAGCACCGTTACGGTTCCCTCCAGCAGTGCCTCGACGCCATCCATGGTCGCCACAAGCGCTTCGGGATCTGCGTGGATACCGGCCACTTCCTCCGGTCTGGAGAAGATCCGGTCAAAGTCATCGAGGCCGTCGGGGCTCGCGTCTACGGCGTGCACCTCAAAGATGTGAAGGACAAGACCCGCTTCACCATCCTGGGCGAAGGGGATATGAACGTGGTCGGCGTGCTCAAGGCGCTCAAGTCCCTCAAGTATCGAGAGTTGGTCGCCCTGGAATACGAAGAGAACCCGCAAAACCCGCTGGAAGATCTTCGAAAGTGTCTCGCCAACCTGCGAGGGGCCGTCGAGAAGATCTGATCGACAGAGTGCTCCCCCGCCTCGGCGCCGAGGTGGGGGAGCCTCCACGATCAGGTCTCCAGGAGCTCTCGAAGAATCTCGGAGTTCGCCTCCGGAAACCGATACTCCGAGAGCCGGTCGAGCGCCACCCAGCGAACTTCCGAGACCGAGAGTGCCCTCGCCTCACCGCCCACGCGTACGCAGCGGACGGGAATCAATCGAACGGTCCGCTCGGGGTACGGGTGCACTACCTCGCCAAGCCGGCATTGCGCCTGACACTCCAGACCCACCTCTTCCGCGGCTTCCCGCACTGCCGCCTCTTCCGGCGTTTCACCGGGTTCAACCTTGCCGCCCGGAAACTCCCAGAAGCCCTCGAGGTGGGTTCCCGGCTTCCGTCGGGAGATCAGAACTCGGTCGCCATCGCAAATCACGGCCAGCGCAACATCGAGCACCATCCTCACTCCGTCTCCCTCTTCCGGAGATCGAACGGCGGCTCTTCGAGTGAGAGCCGAGGTTGCGTCGGGGCTTGGAGAAGCGCACGTGCAATTCGCCGGTGGGCCGCCGGCAGAGCGAGTTCCCCCAGGGTTGCGGGCAGAACCCACCTCACGTCTGCGGAGCCCACTCCAGCCCCCGTCATTCCGCTCCAGCCCGCTTCAAACGCCTCCAGGCGAATCCGGTACCTCGTGACGCTGTGACGCACCACCATTAGCGGTCTTTCGATCCGCGCCACACAACCGGCCCATTCCCTCGCGGCTCGCGCCGCCGCCGCCTCGGCGGATTCCCCGGATTCGATCTCCACCGTGGGAAACTGCCACATCCCGGCCCACCGTTCGGCATCCAAAGGGAGCTGAATCACCAGAACCCCAGGGTCACGGCGCACGACGGCGGCCGCCATCGCTACGTCGGTGACCAGCGGGCGCGGCGCCGGGCGCGGGAGGCGATCCACCACCCCCTCCGCGAGCGCCCGGCAATCCCCAGCGAGGGGACAGACCCCACAGCGGGCGCCCGTGGGGGTACACACCGTGGCTCCCAGCTCCATCAGGGCGGAGTTGAAGTCGCCGGGCGCCGTCGGGCAGACCAGCTCCGATGCGGCCGACCAGATCCGTCGCTGCAGCTCCGTCGACCGTGGGTTGCCGTCCCACGCATAGAACCGGCAGAGCACCCGGATGACGTTGCCATCCACCACCGGCTCCCGGCGGCCGAACGCAATACTGCTGATGGCGCCGGCCGTGTACGGACCGATGCCCGGCAGGCGACGAAGCTGATCCGCGGACTCCGGAAGCGCCCCACCGCACTCCGCCACCACCGTGCGGGCGATCCGCAGCAGACTCCGCGCTCGGGAGTAATAGCCCAGCCCCTGCCATGCGTGAAGCACGTCGTCTTCCGAGGCTTCCGCCAGCGCAGCCAGGGTTGGAAAGCGCTTCATCCAGCGCTCGTAGTACGGAACGACGGTGGCGACCTGTGTCTGCTGACACATGAATTCGCTGACCAGTACCTCGTACGGGCCCGGAACTCCGCGCCACGGCAGGGGGCGGGCCGCCGCGCGATACCACTCCAGCAGGCGCCGCCGCAGCTCAGTTGCCGACTCCATCATCCGGGCGCGCCGTTATCCTCGAGCCAACACACCGCCGATTCAACAACGACGGAGGTGATCCATCGAATTCCCGTTAGCGCTCGATGCCCCCCTAGACCTTCCTGGCTCCAAGAGTGACCGGATCGAATCCCGCCGGCCACACGGTGAACCCGTCGTAAACCACGTCATCCAGCCGCGCGCGATCCAGTTGAGCGTCGCACAGGTCCGCCCCCTGCAGGTCCGCACAGCGCAGATCGGAGTCGCGAAGGTCGGCTCCCACCATGTGGGCCCAGTTCAGATCG
This sequence comes from Actinomycetota bacterium, assembly GCA_005798285.1. Lineage (GTDB taxonomy): Bacteria > Armatimonadota > SYMT01 > SYMT01 > SYMT01 > F1-80-MAGs030. The sequence goes on along the minus strand of SYKE01000204.1, from coordinate 5,454 downwards.
GCCCCGCAGAGCAGTGCGGAACGAAGATCAGCCCGTCGAAGATCGGCCCGCTGGAGGTTTGCGCGCCTCAGATCGGCATCCCTGAGATTCACCAACCGCAAACTCGCACACGTGAGAGAAGCATCCGGGAGGGCCGCGGAGCGCAGGTAGGCGCCGTCGAGCCGACAATTCGCTAGAGATGCGCCAACGACGCGACGCAACTCACGACCGCTGTTTCGTTCCACGATGACTACGAAATCCACAGGTGGTTCCTCCGAGATTGAGTTCGCTGACCGCCACCCCGCCTCGGATGGACTCGCTGTCAGACAACGTCTCGGCTTGTTGCGGATTTTATTCGACCTTTCCAAGATTTCCTCCTTGATGATTGGTAGAGGGATTCGGAGGTGGGAGAATGTAAGGGATGCTGGGAGGGTGCAAATGGGACTCGACAGACGGACGATCCTTGGAACTGCTGCCGCTCTGGCCGGCTCAAGCTCATTGGATTTTGCCCGGGCCCTGTAAACGGGCTTTTCTCTAGCGGTGACCGCGGATCTGGGCGCCGACCGCGGCCAGAACTTCGGCACGCTCTTTGAGGCCCGTGATGGGCAAGGTCGCCTCATCGCGACGGCCGGCTTCCCCGCCCTCTACAACACTCGCTTCCGGATGGACCGGCACGCGGTTCAGTTCTGTGTGTTTCCACTCCGGGGAGGGTTTCGGCCCACCCTCACCCGCGTTCCCCGACCCGACGATGACGCGGGGCTGTACCTGTTCGACCACGACGGTCGGATCTATGCGAGCAACGACTCCAACGGGCGGGGCTTCTCCGAGTGGGACCCCGCGAAGGGAGCCTGGGGGAAACCCACCGGCGCCGTTGCCGGACTGATGACCCAGAATGACGGCGTCTGCCGAGCGGGCGGCGGCCTCTTGCGATTCATCAACGGACAGGTGGAATTCGAAGGTCGCGTGGTGCTCCCCCGCCCCACACGGGGGAGTTACAACCACTTCTACTTCGCACAGGGACGCCTCTTCTTCTACCACACCGTGCGGCTGGCCGGCGGAGGGTTTACCGAGCTGGTAGCGGCGCCCTGGGATCCGACCGCGGGCGACCCCATCGATCTCGACCGCGCGGTTCGTTACCCCATTCAGCCGCTCGGGATGGTCACCTGGGCCTGGGGACAGCATGCGAACGAAGTGCTCACCGTCTCAAACTGGGGCGGAGTCTACGCCTTTCGGGACGGCGCCTGGCGAACGCTCCGGGAGCACAGCCCGGGCGTCAGCTACCAGGTCTACAGCATGCTCACCGCCGAAGATCGACTCCTGCTCGGTCAGTATCCGACGGGTGAGATCTTCGCGTACGACGGCAAGTCCCTCACCCACCTGCCGGGAAGTCCACCGCGAATGCCTCTGGTTTCAAGTTCCGCGAGGGAGTGCCAGACTCTGGGGGTGTACGCCGGGCGCCTCTGGGCGGGGGTATGGCCATGGGGGGAGGTCTGGAGCCGACCTGCCGCCGGTGGGGAATGGCAATTCGCAGACCGCCTGTTCAGTCACCCGACTCCCACGGAGGGCGCCGTACACCCCTATGAGAAGGAGTGTCTGGCGCGGGGCCTGGTGGTAAACGACTGGGGCCAGCGGGTCACCAGTATGACCGCAGTCGGCGACTCGCTGTACCTCGCCACCTCGGCGAAAGGGAACCATCGGTGGGATCCCCGTTTCGACTTCATGACCGCGGAGCAGCGCAAGGAGTACGGCGCCGTGGTAAAGATGCGCATTCCGGGCTGCCTCACAACCCCGATCCGGTGGAAGCCCCGAGCCATTCGCCTCAGTTTCGACTTCGATGGGACTCGGCTGTCGATCTCGCAGGACGGTGACTTGCTGGCGCGTTGCTCTGCCCCGGAATTGAGCGGACTGGTCGGCCGACCGGTCCAATTCCGGCTCCAGAGTGGGATCTTCGGTCCGTCGGAGCCCCGAAACGTGATCCGCTCCAGCAGAATCCTGTGAGGAACTCTTCAATGACCAGACTCACGCTGTTTCCGGGTTCTGCACGTTCCCGGCGAGCTCTCCCAATCCCATTGATCGCAGTTGCAGCCGCGAGCGCCCTGGCGCAGGGCGGGCCGCTCCGCACGCAGGCCTTCGATCGGGATCCGGGCTGGGATGGCCACTACAACCGATCCGCTCGAACCGACTCCCGCACGGTGAAGCAAGATTTCGGCTGGAGCCCGACCCGTCACGCCGGCGGGGTGGGCGGCGAGATCGGAGGACTGGTGACTCCCGCGGCGGAACCGGCCCGGTATGCGCTCCCCATCAACTATCTGACCTTCGAGGACGGCCTGGTCGCATCCGGCCGCATCGCGGTGGGCACGCCCGGCAAAGAGGGCGACGGGGGCTGCAACACGCTCATCGGCTTCTTCAACTCCGATACCGCCAAAGAGTGGAGAACCCCCAACAGCGTGTTCTTCCGGGTCAACGGCCGAGGCGACGTCTTCCATGCCCACGTCGAGTACTGTTCCTCGAAGTGGCGCGCCGGAGGCGACGTCATCAAGCGGCGCGTGCCGAAAGGCGAGCCGGCGCCCTTCATGGAGTTCCCGACCCACGGCACGACCCACCGTTGGAGCCTGCGGTACGACCCCAAAGGCGGCGCCGGACGCGGCGAGATCACGCTGACGGTCGATCAGGAACAGATCTCGATCCGGCTGGAGCCGGGCCACCGGCGCGATGGAATTCAGGTGAATCGATTCGGCATTCTCAACGTGATGAAGAGCGTCGACGGCGGGGGCTCCATCTGGCTCGACGATCTCAGTGTCAACGGCATTCCGTGGGACTTCGAGAGAGACCCCGGTTGGGAGGGTCGTGGCAATCGCACGACCTTCAAGACCTCGCACATCCGACCTCGATTCGACTTCGGGTACTCCAACACCCGCCATGCCGGGGGGATGGCCTCTGGGGAGGTGGGTGGCCTTTTCTATCGGGGCGACTGCCGCTATCCGAACTCCGTGGCTGCCTACGGAGATCGCCTGCAGCCGCTGGACATGCGTTCGCCGCTCCATGCCTCCGGGCGAGTGGTGCTGCGAAGGGGCGTCACGGACAGCACGGTGTTGTTGGGGTTCTACAACGCCAGAGATTCTCTAAGGGTCCACGACTCTCAGTCCACCGGCTTCCCGGAGAGCTTTCTCGGGATGGCTATCGAGGGCCCCAGCAGCGAAGGCTTCTTCTTCTACCCCTGCTACCACACCCGACCGGGAAACCAGGGCTACGGCAGCGGTCTGGACCGCCCCCGGATCTACCCGGACGGTGTCTCCCACTCCTGGAGCATGGATTACGATCCCGCAGGGATGGGAGGCCAGGGCCTTATCCGCGTGGTATTCGACGGCAAGGCCTATTCGATGCCGCTGTTGCCCGGTCACAAGGATGGAGCCGTGCAGTTCGATCGCTTCGGCTTCGTTACCACCTGGGTCGACGGCAACGGCCAGGAGGTCTACCTCGACGACCTTCAGTACACCGGCAAGCCGGCGATGTGAGGCCCCGGTCCGGGGGTCAGCGAGCCCCGACCCCGTGGAGCAGGCCCCGCATGTAGCCGAAGGCGAATAGACGGCCCAGCATGGTGTATCCCGGCGGGCCGTCTTCCTCGCCGACCAGTTGGGGCACGTGGTCCGGACGCATCACGCCCTCGTAGCCGATGTCCCGATAGGCCCGGATCGCCTCGGCCATATCGGTCTGGCCGTTGTCATGAAAGGTCTCCACAAACTTCTCGGGGCCGCCCTTCACGTCTCGGAAGTGCACGTAGCGAATGTGCCTCCCAAGCCGGCGGATCGCGGCCGGCACGTCGACACCCATCTCGGCGAAGGTTCCCTGACAGAAGCAGATCCCGTTGGCCGGGCTCGGGGCCAGCGCCACGAGCCGCTCAAACCCCTCCACCGAGTTCATGATCCGTGCACGTCCGAGGAACTGTTTCAGCGGTGGATCGTCCGGGTGCATGGCGAGAGTCACCCCCAGCCGCTCGGCAATCGGCAGAATTCGCTCCAGAAAGTATCCCAGGTTCTCCCAGAGCTGCTCCTCGGAGATCACCAACTCCCCCACCTCGCGGGCATTCACCGTGAGGGTGACCGCGCGGTCCACTTCCGAGAGATCAAACCCGGTTACCAGTGCGCCGCCTCGTTCCGGGAGGTCCACCCGGGTTCGAACCCAGTCGGTGCCCGCCATGAAGTTGTAGCAGCAGGTCGGAACCGCGTTCTCCGACATGCTCTCCAGGAGGCGCCCCATCTCCTCGATCTCGGCGTCGCGCTCGGGCGTGCCGAGGATGATGTTTTCGATCGGAAGGTAGCCCTCCACCGCACAGACTCCGAGCCCAAAGCGAGCCGCCTGATCGCAGATGGACTTGAGGGCCGCCGGATCGGAACCGGGGTAGCGGGCCACCACATCGGTGACTCCACACTGCGCCGCCAACTGCAGGTGGTAATCCGAGAACGGGGTGAGGACGGACGCAAGACGCATGGGCTGCTGGGTTCTCCGGGGAGCGCCGACTTCGCGTTGGTTCGGCGCTCCCCGGAGGATGCCCTGCCCACTTACAATTCGGCGAGGTTGCAGTTCGTGAAGGGGATGGTTGTGCGGGCCGGGCGCGAGAGGAGCCACTGGTTGTAGGGAACGAGCGTTCGCTCGACCTTGGTCCACTTCGCGTGGCCATCCCCGAAGATGTAGTTGGCGCCGCCGCTGTGCCGTTTGTAGGGGATGTGCGCCGCGGTCGGCGTTCGGTTCGGATCCGCCGCCTGGCAGGCGGTGAACGGACGGGTAGAGGGCGTGAAATTGCTCGTGTAGCCGAGAGGCTGAGCATCCGCCATCAGGATCAGCTCGGCCGGATACTCCATCATCGTCATCGTCACGGGGGTGGGTTTCGGATTCAGAAAGCTGTAGAACACAAAGCTCTTCGCCACCATGAAGTTCATCCCGACGGTTCGCATCGGAGGCGTGGTCGCCGTAATGCCGGCGCTCGGGCAAACCCACACCTGCGGCCCCTTGAGGTACGGATCGAGGAGCTGGGTGTAGACCTGAAAGCTGAACTCGCCGACTCCCATCGGAACGAGGGTCTCGTCGTAATCCTGAGCGTACATCAGGACGGCATTGGCGATCTGCTTGCAGTTCGACAGGCACTGCGTCTGGCGAGCCTTCTCACGGGCCTGAGCGAAGACCGGGAACAGGATCGCGGCCAGAATTGCGATGATTGCGATGACTACGAGTAGCTCGATCAGGGTAAACCCGGATCGAGCGCGGACGCTACGAGTTGGCACGGTGCAGCTCCTGACGGATGAAAACCGGCGCTGTCGGTAATTGGCCGAAACAGCGCCTTAGGGCCCGCCAGCAATCAACCGAATCCTGACGACCCTCTGTGGATTGTGATTCGATTCGGGTATGACCCAGGCCCAAATCACCACGTTCTACAAGTCCCTCGTGCCCCTCTTCAATGAGCGCCTCAGGCGGCTCTTC
>SYKE01000203.1 GCA_005798285.1 Actinomycetota bacterium | reverse complement strand
CCCACGATCTCGGCGTGGTGGCCGAGACTGCGGATCGCGTTCAGGTGATGTATGGAGGCCGGATTGTGGAGACGGGACCGGTGGAGGAACTGTTCTCCAACCCTCGACATCCCTACACCCGCGCCTTGTTGGCCAGCGTGCCTCGGTTGGAAGGGGAGCGACGCACCCGGCTCCACAGCATCACGGGCCAGCCCCCTGAACTCGCTCACATGCCCCCCGGTTGCCCCTTCGCTCCCCGATGCGAACAGGCCATGGACGGCTGTTCTGAGATGCCGGGCTGGACCGAACTCTCACCTGTCCACCTTGCCCGCTGCTGGGCACTGTCGGACGACGGGCATCGCTCAGTCTGACCAGGCCGGTCAGCTGTTGTCGGCTCGCTCGTCGATGCCGGACGTATCTGCGTCGGCCGGACCCGCTCGCCGGTGGTGGATGGTGCTGTAAGAACGCCGGGTGAATCGGCCATGCTTCGCCTCGCCGATGCTGTGGTGCAGCGGGGTTCGCTTGCGTGGCGTCTGCCTCGCCAAGGAAGCCTCTTCGCTCTGTACGCCCTTGCACCCGCGATGCAGCACTAACCCGAAATGAGTCGAGTGATGGAGACCTCGCGCTTTTGACGTGCGCTCTCGATGGCGCCGAAAACCATTCCCAGGCTCTGGATGTTGTCCCAGCACACCGTTTCAGGGATTCGGCCCTCGTTCACGCAGTCGACAAACTCCCGCATCAACCCGACGTGTCCGCCGAACGGATCGGATGGATCTTCGGGCGGCACTTCCACCGCTTCGACCTCCGAACGGAAGCCCCCGGCCCCTTTCACCACCTCCGCGCGGATCTGATCACCCCCGTCCCAATAAAGGGTTCCCCGGCGACCCACAATCCGCCACTCGGCTTCCCACGAAGTGTTCAGCCCCTCGCTGCACCACGAACCGCGGTAGGTGTACACGATTCCGCCGGTCATCTCGAACACCGCTACGGCGGCCGCATCGTGATCGTACCAGGATCCAACAGGGTTCCACTCCTTGCAATAGACCGAAAGCGGATTCGCCTCGGTCAGGAGGCGGGCCTGATCGAAGGTGTGGATCGCCATGTCCAGCAGCAGCACGTGCTCCATGCGGTCGCGGAAGCCGCCGAAGTGTGCTCCGATGTAGAAGTCACTGTTGACGGTTGTGATCGGTCCGAGCGCGCCCGAGGCCAGAAACCGGGCGATCCGACGAATCCGCCGATCGTAGCGCCGGTTCTGGATGACGGCGTAAAGTTTGCCGGACTTGCGGGCGGCGGCCACCGCGCGACGTGCGTTCTCCATGGAGTCAGCCAGCGGCTTCTCGCCGAGCACGTGGCAGCCTCGCCCCAGGGCGGTAAGGGTGACGGTGGTGTGAGCCTCGGGTACGGTGCAGTCGAAGACGACATCCGGCTTTACGGCGTCCAGCACCGTTGAGAGGTCCGTCCCGATGATCGGGGCCTCCAGGGAGAACTCATCCGCCCGCCGGCGAGCCGATTCCTCGCGGATGTCCACCAGGCCCGCGATCCGCACCCCTTCAGTTTGGGCGGCTGCCTTCAACCAGGCGGCGCTCATCCCACCGCATCCGCACAAGACTGCCTTCAGCGGGCCAGAGCCGTTCAAGTCGCTTCCTCCCCAACGGCTTCACTCGAGTCCGCTTCAGGCGCCAGGCCCGTGCGGATTTGAATCTCGGCCAGCAGTTCATTCGCCGGGCGTCCCAACTCGGCCTCCGGATAGAGCAGGTCCCACTCTCCAAACCGCTGCATCGTTCGGAACCACTCGCTCTGCCGGCCACTCCCCCGATGCGTGGCACGGAGCGCCTCGCGGTCGCGGACGCGCAGACCGAGCGACCTGGCGGCCGTAGTTCCCGCAGCTTCCAGATTCTGCCAGGCGATCTCGTACTCGCCGAGCCCGTCCCGCACCTGGAAGCCCGTTTCGGAAAAGCGGTACTTCGCTGCTCGCCTGAGGCCCCGAACACAGAGATACGCTCCCGCTCCAGCGACGAGCAGGAGCGCGAGGGCTCGGAAGGGCGCCAACGAGATGCCTGCAGACTTGAGCATCTCCGCGGGAATGGAGCCGGGGCGGGTGAGCAGCAGCAGAAGACGATCCATGACGGCCAGACCGATCGCCGTGAGCAGCAAGGCGGCCCGAACGAGGCGTCCGGGAGGACAGCCGAACCACTCGCCTCCCTCAGGGCGCCGGTTCATACTCACCCACCAGGATCAGGCGCCCCGTTTCACAACAGGGGCACGGAAGGGACTCCGCAGAGTGCTTCAACTCGGCGCCGCACAACTCGCAGCACCCCCCCTCAAGTCCCTTCAGGCCACGAGCTTCGGCTTCCAGCAAGAGTTCCACCGGATGTTCCACGGGATGGGGGCGTTCCAGCAAAACCACGATGCGGCTGTGGCGGCAGTCCCCGCACCACAAGGAGTGGTACAGGCCAACCGGCCGGCGGACCGGCCACTCGATCACGCCGGCCGCGGGCGCCCGAAAAGGGATGAGCGCCCCCCGGGCATCCCGTTCAAATTCGGCTCCCAGGATGAGTTCCTCATCGTGGCCACAGCGGCTGCATTGGAAGAGGTAGGCGTACGACATGGTTCGGGGGTCTGCGAGTATCATAGCCTGAGGTCGGCGTCGGCGAGGGAGCCGAAGCGAATGCGGCCGCAGGGGAGTTGGAATGTCGAGTCGCTGCGCGGTGGGAATTGATCTGGGTGGCACCAACTTGAGGTGGGCCGTGGTTGATGGGTCCGGTGCACGCCTCTATCAGGCGCGAATCGAGCGGCCCCGGGACCAGACCGAAGTTCTGGATCGGATTCGAGCTGCCGTGGAGGACTGCAAGAGCCGATATCCGTCGGTGCAGGGCGCGGGGATCGCGGTCCCGGGGATCATTACGCCGGATGGAGTGACCTCCAACAACCTGGGCTGGCAGGGAGTGCGACTCGACGAGGAACTGAAGGATCTGGGCCTGCCGTTTCGGGTGCTGAACGACATGGCCGCCGGAGCGCTCGGTGAGTTGCACTTCGGGCGAGCTCGTGGATTTGGCAGCGTCATCTTCATCACTGTTTCCACGGGAATCGGCGCCGGAATTATCCTCGATGGAGAGGTGTATCGCGGCGCCAACGGAATGGCGGGCGAGGTGGGACACACTGTGGTCGACCTGAACGGATTGCTCTGCGGATGTGGTCGCCGAGGATGCTGGGAGATGATCGCTTCTGGAACGGCCCATCGGCGACGAGTTCGAGAGGCGTTCGACAGCGGTACCTGGCCGAATCTCACCGTCGAACCCACCCCGTCAGACGTCACGCTGCGGGCCCGGCAGGGAGATCGAGCTGCTCGCGCACTCATCCTCCGCACGGCGCGCTACGTGGGGATCGGCGTCTCGAATCTCGCCAACCTCTACGATCCCGAGGCCTTCATCTTTACCGGCGGGTTTGCTCGAAACAACTGGGACATCATCGACGAGTACCTGGAACGGGAAGTGCGGGACCAGGCCTTCAGTCAGAACGTGAGGCTGTTGCTCACGGAGTTGGGGGATGACGCTGGCATCGTCGGCGCCGCTGCCGGTGTGTTGGCTCGCGGATAGGGACTCGGAGGGTCGGAGCCATGAGAATCGCCGCGATCGACATCTTTCCGCTGCGACTGCCGTTCCGAGAAGAGTTTCGTATTGCGCGAGGCTCGGTTGGCAACCCGACGGACGGCGCACCTCATCTCTACGTGCGGATTCGCACCGAGTCGGGCCATGAGGGGTGGGGAGAGGCGCGACCCAGCCATCGCTGGAGCTATGAAACCGAGGAGAGCGTTCTGGCGTCGCTTCGCCGCTACCTGGCGCCCGCGCTGATCGGCGCGGATGTGTGGGAACTGCGCGAGCTCCACGAGCGGATGGATCGGGAACTGGCACCCGGCATCAGCGTGGGGGCTCCGATCGCGAAGTGTGCACTGGATATGGCGGCGCACGACCTTTTGGCTTGCTCCGCGGGGGTGCCGCTTCACCGGTTTCTAGGCGGCGCTGCGGAGGAGATCCGGCTCTCCTTCTTAATCTCGGTGGCGGATCCGGAGTCCGCAGGGGAGCGCGCCGCAGCCGCCTGGGGCGCCGGCTTTCGCGCCATGAAGGTGAAGATCGGCTCGGGACTGGAGCACGACCTGGAGCTGCTTCGAGCTGTGCGAACAGCGGCGCCGGCCGCCTATCTCTGGGCCGACGCCAATCAGGCCTACGACAGCGCCGGCGCTCGGCTTCTGGCGCGGCGGATGGAACCGCTGGCGGTGGACTGCCTGGAGCAGCCGATTCCCGCGAACGACTGGCTCGGCCTCGCCCGCCTTACCACCCAGAGCCCCGTGCCGATCGGCGTGGATGAGAGCGTGTTTTCAGCGGGGGATCTGCTTCAGCTCATCCGGCTCGGCGCAGGGGAGATCCTGGTGGTCAAGCTCTCAAAGATGGCGGGGGTAGGCCCGGCACTGGAGTGCATCCGACTGGCTCGAACCGCCGGAATGCGAATACTGGGCAGTGGACTCACCGAGACGCGCCTTGGGTTGGCGGCAACCGCGCACGTGCTCGCGGCGGGGGGCGGCTGCGACTACGCCGATCTAAACGGGCCCCAGTTCCTGGCGGAGGACCCCGTGGCCGGAGGCGTCGATGTCTCCGGCGGGGCGGTTCGGCTGAGCCACTCGGCCGGAATCGGCGTCGTGCTCGATGAAGAGAAGCTCCATCGCTTCAGCGTGAGTTAGTCCGCGAGTTCCCAAAACGGATCCGAGGCCAGCGGTGAGATGATCTGGAGCTCTTGCATGAGGCGGAAGACCTGCTGCCCGGCGCCCGCCACGATTCGCTTCACATCGCCGGCGTGCGGAACATCCAGCGACTGTAGAATTCGAGCGGCATCCGCCAGACGGGTCAAGGTCTCTTGAAGCTGGCCCTCGGTTCCAAAAGGGATTTCGACCGAGTGCCCGCCGGCAGCCTGGAAGTTCGGGATGACGTCTTCACCGGCGGCCGCGGAGAAGATGGACGTCAGGTCCTCCTCTTCTGCGACGGCGTGCGGGGCTGCCACAATGCCCCCCGTCACCCGGTCCCGCATGAACTCGACGCCCGTCTCCAGTTCGCGAATCGCCACCTTGATGGACTGGTAGAGCGGAGTCTCCTGCATGTCCTTTTCGGCGGAGACACCGTAGTCATCCCGACTGGTGCCGTAGAACATCGGATCCGTGGTCGCGTAATTCACGAACATCACGGCGATGAACTTCTGGAAGACGAACCGATCGAACCGGTATTTGCTGGTGTAGTTGGAGTCGTCCAGAACGGCTGCGAGCACATCCTCGAACAACTCCCCTATGAACTTGCGCGCTGGCAGAGTCTCGATGCGACTGAGAGCGTGCTGCGGCAGGAAGTCGTAGCGGTACATCGGTTCCGCCATTCCGCCGGTGAGGAGAACCTCCGCCCTGGAGACGGACTCGAAGACATCTACCTTCATCATGCTGTCGAGCTGCCGCCGGATGGTTCCCTTTTGCGCCATGTGCAGCAGGTGTCCGTGGAACTCCCGAAGATCGGTTCCCAGGAAGTGGGCCTGCCCGGTGACGATTTTGTCCCGAAGCTCGGAAAGCCGCTCAATGAGGTGGCTGCGGGCGTCGGCGATGATTCCCATCATCTCCCTCCGCAACTCTTCATCGTCCGCAAACAAATCGAGGGTCTCGAAGGTTGTTCGAATGACGGCGAAGTCGTTCAGTCCATCTTCAAGGCACGGGTAGGCGATGCCCAGGATGATGTCGTCCGGAAACTCGGTGATTGCGTCGGCGTTCTTGAGACCCCGAGTGGGGTCGACCAGGGAATAGAACCGATTGTTGGTCCTGAGGCTCTTCAGCAAAACTACGATGCGCTTATCGTCGGCAACACTCATGAGCCTTTGCCTTGCGCGCGGGGGAGCCGCGCGAGTTCCTTTTCTTTGCGACGCTTACAGCCGGGGATCCGCAGCACAGTTCCGCAGATTGCCCGAACCCTGTTCCACGCCGAGACGGTTCTCCCTCCTGCGACCCGAAGTGACCCGGGGCTGGAGGGGCATCGAACAACTCGGGAGAGCTTCGGAGAAGCCCGAAGAACCCGTGTGGTAATATAGACTATGGCGTTTGGCGGGTTGAGTTCAAGTGGCGATCCCGCAACCCAGCCGCAGTGTTCCTCGACCCGGGCCTCGCCCGCGGCCCCTTCCCGGCCCGAACCCGGTAGCCACTCCGACTCGGCGGCCCTGGAGTCACCCACCCTGATGGACCCTCGTACGCTCTCGCCCGAAGAGCAGTTGGTTTGGTTGAAGCGCGGTGTCGACACGATCCTTCCCGAGGCCGAACTGCTCGCCAAACTTCGTCGTGCCCAGAGTACGGGACGACCGCTTCGTGTGAAGCTGGGCATGGATCCGACTGCTCCCGACCTGCATCTGGGTCACTCGGTGGTCCTGCGAAAGATGCAGCAGTTCCAGCAGTTGGGCCACGAGGTTATCGTTATCATTGGCGATTTCACAGCTCGCATTGGGGATCCCACGGGTCGCTCCGAAACCCGCAAACCGCTGGACACTGAAGCGATCGCGCAGAACGCCCTCACCTACCAGCAGCAGGCGTACCGGATCCTGGATGCAGAGCACACCCGCATCGTTTACAACAACGATTGGCTGGGCGAACTGAAGTTCGCGGATGTGGTGCAGATCATGGCCCGATGCACGGTGGCTCGATTGCTTGAGCGCGACGACTTCTCCAAGCGCTATGCGGCGGGACACCCAATTGCGGTGCACGAGTTTGCGTACGCCTTCGCCCAGGCGTACGATTCGGTCTATCTGAAAGCGGATGTCGAGTTGGGCGGCACGGACCAGCGTTTCAACATTCTCCTTGGTCGAGATTTGCAGGAAAGCTATGGGCAGGAGGCTCAGGTTGCGCTTCTGATGCCGCTGCTGGTTGGGACAGACGGCGTCCAGAAGATG
>SYKE01000022.1 GCA_005798285.1 Actinomycetota bacterium | reverse complement strand
AGCATGTCGCCCAGAACGGCGATCCGGCGGGATGCCGGGAGATCCGCAAGCACTTCCAATGCAGCCCGCATGGCCTCCGGGCTGCTCGCATTGTAGGCGTCGTCCAGTAGAGTCACGCCGTCGGACAACTCCTTGCGAGTCATCCGCATAGCGGATATCTCGGCGCGCTCGAGGCCATCGGCGACGGCGGCATTCGGAATCCCAATCGACCATGCGCAGGCCGCCGCGGCAAGCGCATTCATCGCATTGTGCCGCCCCAGCACCGGAAGGACGACCCTACGCCGCCGACTGGCGCCGGGGCCTCGGATGCGCATGGCGGTGGCCGGGCGCCCGGAGTCGTCGGTGGTTGCATCCACATGGGCCCACAGCGAGTCCTGTTCCGGGTCCTTCGCGCCAAAGAAAACCGGTCTCGTGCCGTCTGGAACACGGCTCCTTAGGAACTCCACAAAGTCATCTTGCGCAGGCAGAATTGCGGCGCCCCAGGCAGGCAGGTAGTCCAACACCTCGGACTTGGCTTGTGCGATGGCTTCCCGGGAGCCCAGCAACTCGATGTGGGATAGGCCGACATTGGTGATGACAGCCCACCCTGGTCGGGCGATCTCCGCCAGCGTCCGGATCTGACCCGGCCCTCGCATCGCAAGTTCTACCACGACGAACTCGTCCTTGGGTCCTATCCCCAGCTGTGTGAGGGGCTGTCCTAGTTCGTTGTTCAGGTTCCCCGGACTCTTGTGAGTCCGACCGCACTCCGCGAGAATTCCGGCCAAAAAGTCTTTCGTTGTCGTCTTTCCAACGCTTCCCGTAATCGCGATCACGCAGACCCGAGCGCGGCTCCGATGCCACATCGCGAGGGCGCCGAGTGCAGCAACGGTGTCGGGAGTTGCTAGAACTCTTGGGTCGCGGAGGTCCTGCGGCGCGGCTCGCTCCCGAACCACAAGCGCACCGGTGGCCCCCCGATCTAGGGCAGATCGAACGAAGCGATGGCCGTCTACACGATCTCCTGCGAGGGCGACGAAGAGGTCTCCCGGACCGCACTCCCGTGAGTCGATGACGACTCGACAAACCGTCTCCGGCTCACTTCCGGCAGGCGGGGTGGCGCGCTCGGCGCGGAGGATGCGTGCGATGAGATCAAGCGGCAGGGAGAGCATGGATCGCCTCGCGGGCCTCTTCCCGGTCGTCGAAGTGGATCGTCCGGTCGGCGAAGATCTGGTACGTCTCATGCCCCTTGCCGGCAATCACCACCAGATCACCGGGTTCTGCGTCAGCGATGGCCCGAGCGATGGCAATCCGGCGATCCACTTCCACCACAACATCGGCAACCTGAGAGATGCCCGCCGCGATTTCGGACAGGATGGCATCCGGCTGCTCGGTGCGGGGATTGTCCGACGTCACGTAGGTCCGATCAGAATAACCAGCCGCAATCCTTCCCATAATCGGGCGCTTGGTTCGGTCGCGGTCGCCGCCGCATCCAAACACGGTCAGCAGTCTGCGCGGTTTTAGATCGCGGGCGGCACGCAGGACATTCTCCAGCCCGTCCGGGCTGTGGGCGTAATCCACGATGACGCCGAACGGTTGTCCCTCGTCGACGCTCTCGAACCGTCCCGGCACACCGCATGCTCCGGCGAGCGCGGAAACGATGAGTTCCCAATCGAAGCCCAAGGACCTGAGTGCGCCAATGGCGGCCAGCGAGTTGTAGACGTTGAAGAGGGCGCCGATCCGAAGTCGAACCTCGAACTCTCCTTCGGGGGCTCGGAGACGGTACGAAAGTCCTTTCGCCGTACAGACAATGCCATGGGCTGTGAGATCGGCCGGCGCATCCACCGCGTAGGTGAGAGCCGGACAGTGGGAGTCCTGAACTAATCGGGCGCCGTACCCATCATCCAGGTTCACCACTGCCTTCATCGCCTTTCCGGTCTGGCCGGGATAGTCGGTGAAGAGTTGGAGCTTGGCTCGGTAGTAAGTCTCCATATCGCCGTGAAAATCGAGGTGGTCCTGCGTCAGATTCGTGAACACGGCGACATCGTACTCACAGCCGCGTGTCCTCCCCAGGTCGAGCGCGTGGGAGGAGACTTCCATCGCCGCGACGGCGGGATGCCCTCCCGGAGCAGCCGAGATCGCCGCCAGGAGCGCCTGCAGATCCGGCGCCTCGGGAGTGGTTCGCTCGCCCGGCAGCAACTCTCCATTGATACGGGCGCCGATGGTGCCGATGCCGCCGGTCGCGCGTCCCGCGGCGGCGGCCACCGCTTCAATCAGATAGGTCGTGGTCGTTTTGCCGTTGGTACCCGTCACCCCAACCAGGTGAAGCCTTCGCGAGGGATATCCATGGAAGGCCGCGGCGATCGGACCGATGGACTTCCGCACCCCGGGCACGTGAAGAATCGGGATCTCCACTTCACCTTCAGGATCGCTCTCCAGGACGGCGGCGGCGGCCCCGTTCCGGATCGCCTCCTCGAGAAACCGAGCGCCATCGGTGTTGAATCCGGGGACACCAAAGAACAACCCGCCGGGAACAACAGCGCGAGAGTCGAGTGCAAGCGAGGTGGGCTCAGCCGCGGGGTTCCCGATCACGGCGGCGCCGGGAATCAGACCAGCGAGTTCTGTGAGAGTCATGTTCAACGAGTCCGTGGAGCCGACCGACTGACCGAAGGCTGTGCGACGGGCGCTAATCGCGACCGGCGCCGCGTACTGACGGCGATTTCATGGTTTCAGGGAGTGCGCCATCCCGTCGATCATCGGGTGCATCGGCAGGAATACCCAGCAGTCTCACGGCATTTCGTGCGATTTCCCGGAACACCGGGCCTGCCACAGCGCCACCGGTGTCATTCTTGCGCGGCCGCCAAACGGAAACCAGAATGGCGAGTCGGGGGCGCTTCGCCGGGACAAATCCGACAAAGGAAGTCACATACCCCCCTCCGTAACGACCCCTCTCCACGAACTGTGCGGTGCCGGTCTTGCCGGCAACCGAGTAGCCGGGGATCTTGGCTCGCTTTCCCGTGCCTTGCTCGACCGTGGTCTCCATGCAATCGAGAAGCCGCTGAGCTGTCTCCGACTTCATGACTCGCCGGGGAGCACGGAGGTCCGGCTCCGCGCCGGGAGCATCCAGCACCAATCGGGGCGGAGTCCAGATACCGTCGTTGGCTATCGCGGCATAAGCGGCGAGAAGTTGGATGGGAGTCACGCTGACGCCCTGGCCAAAACCGATATTGGCGGTGTTGATGGCGCGCCAGTTACTGGGAGGCGCAAGAAGTCCGCGACCCTCGCCGGGAAACTCGATCCCGGTGCGACTGCGGATGCCGAACTTTCGCAGGTAGCCGTAGAGCCGCCGCGCACCCACTCGCTGCGCAAAGTGGCCCGCGGCGAGGTTACAGCTTTGGGAGATCATGCGTCGAAGATCGACCTGGCCATGGACCGTATTGTGCGCGCATCTCATCGTGTAGGGTGGAATGGTCCAGCTTCCGTTGCAGTAGTAGTGAGTGTTCACTCCCGCTTCAAGCGCTGCGGCGGCGGTCATCACCTTAACCGTACTGCCCGGTTCGTACACGTCGGTCACCGCAATGTGGCGCCTCGAGCGATCATCGCCCGGCCGTGCCGTGTTCGGCCAGCTCGACATCCCCAGGATCTCGCCACTCCCCACCTCCATCACTATGCCGGTTGCCTTGTCGGGTCGCTCGTCGCGCGCCACCACAGACATTGCATCCTCGATGTAGTGCTGGATGTCTCGGTGAATGGCGAGCCGGACGTCTCGTCCCTGCACGGCCTCGACTTCCTGTTCGGTTCCGGGGATGATCTGGCCGCGGCCGGTCTTGCGACCTTTCAAAGAGCCGTTCTTCCCCGTCAACACAGCATCGAACTCCTGCTCAATACCGTCATTCCCGGCGCCGCCGGGACGCACTCGGCCAATCACCAGATCCGCCTCTTCGCCGCTGGGTCGCTCTCGCACGGCCTCCGATCGGAAGGAGACCACCGGCGACAGCGACTTGTCACGCTTGACCACCGCTTCAGCCGCTGCGATCTCGCGACGAGCCTTCACGATGGGCAGGTCGAGGTAGGCAACAACCTTTCGCCCCGGTTCGGCCTTCTTGTTGGCCATCGCGCGCTGTCGGGCCCGACTGATCAAGGCAGTGACTCGAGTCTCGGTCTCAACGTCCACGTTGAGGATGCGACACAGCCTGCGCGAGAACTCCCGTGGTTCTCCGGTCGCCAGCGCATTCACAACCACGCGCCGACCCGGCACGTCCAGCGCCAGCTCGGCGCCGTCTCGATCCAGGATCCGGCCCCGCGAGGCGGTCACTGCTACGACCTTGCGCTGCTGGAGCAGAGCCATCTTCTGGTAGTTGGGGGCGGCAATGGCCTGGAGGTAAACCAGCCGAAAAGCCACCAGCAAAAAACCACCAACAAAGATGAGCAACAAGACTGCCAAACGGCGCTTGAGGTAATTCAAACCCCAGCCTGACCGTGGTCCGTTCTTCTCGTCACCCCGCGGTGTTCGGGGACCGACGGACCGTCCATCCCGTTTTGGCCACTCGGATTGCATCGTAGAGTCAGCCCTTGCTTCAAGATCGGATCACTGGAACCGGGCTACCGGTTGATGCGTCTCCGTTCGGTTTTGCCGGAGCGCGTCCTCGCAGCGACCTATCGGAGCACCGGATTGGGACGATCAGGGGACTCCCTGGATGCTCCCGAGAATTCTTCCTGCGTACCCACGGGTTTCATCCCGTTGTTGGCGGCCGCAGCCAGCACTCGTGGCGCCGCCCGAAGTCGCTGTCGTTCGGCATCCAACTCGTTTCGCTGATTCTGGAGATTCACTAGCTCGGCCTGAAGCTTGCTGCGGTAGAACCCGCTGGAGCTGGCCAACAGCCACGCCATTCCGTAGGCGAGAATCACGGCGAACAACATCGATGCAGCCGTGGTCCACGCTCGAGCAAGCGCCTTGCTCGCGTGCGGACGGACCCGGTCTCGCTGAACGATCGGGGTCTTCATCGACTTGCTCCCAGACCGCGATGACTGAGACGAAGGTGGTCCGGCGGAAGACGGGTCCTCGTGGGAATAATCGTAAGCGTGAACGGCTGACATGGCTAGGCTCTCCACCCTGCAATGTCGGCCAGAGTTGGGGGCGCCCCACAGCCGACGACTACGGTTTTCTTGTCTCTGAGTATTGGAAGCCCAACCGCAGGGGGAGAGGGTTAAACGGTCGGAGCCTCTACTCGCGCAGGATTATAGCATGCTCCTTCGGCCACTCGCAGACGCGCGCTTCGGGACCGCGGATTGCTCTCAATCTCGCCAGGCGCCGGCAAGACGGGCTTTCGGGTGAGTACCCGGACCTTTCGTACGGCGCCGCAGCCGCAGACGGGGAAGTTCGGAGGACAGACGCAAACGCCCTCACCGGAAACAAAACTCCGCTTCACGATCCGATCCTCGAGACTGTGGTAGGAGAGCACGGCTATCCGGCCCCCGGGTGTCAGATGATCCGGCGCGCCGCCCAAGAAGCGCTCAAGTGCGTCGAGTTCTCCGTTCACGGCAATTCGAATCGCCTGAAAGCTCTGCGTGGCCGGGTGGGTCGCGCCGTGACGTTGGGCGGGAGGGTACGCTCGGCGGATCAGGTCCGCTAGCTGCTGCGTGGTCTGGACAGGGTCTGAGTCTCTTCGTTCGACGATCCAGCGAGCAATACGACGGGAGTGCTTCTCTTCGCCGTACTGCCAGAGGATCCTGGCCAACTCGGTTTCGCTCACGCGTGAGATCAATTCGGCGGCCGACTCCCCCTCGGTCGGGTCCATTCGCATGTCGAGCGGGGCGTCGGATCGAAAGCTGAATCCGCGAGTCCCGTCGTCGAGCTGCATGGAGGATACCCCGAGGTCCAGCAGAATCCCGTCAAAGCGCGCGTCGGTCGACAGCTCCCAGAACTCACCGAACGGCGTGTGCACCATCTCTACACACTGCTGCGGCCACCCCTGTTCGAACAGCACCTCTCTCAGCCGGCGCTCTGAGCGTGCCAGTGCCTCCGGATCTCGATCCAAGCACACAATCCGTCCTCTGGGGCCGATTGACCTGAGGATGGCCTCCGCGTGCCCCCCCAGGCCAACCGTGGCGTCCAGCATCGACATCGCGGCTTGGGGGCGCAGGTACGCCAGAGACTCCGCGAGCATTACCGGCGCATGGGTAAACTGTGACATAGGTCTGGCGCATCCCCTGGGGACCGTGGTCCAAAATGAAAAAGACCCGGTCCCCACCGATTTCGGCGGGGGCCGGGTCCCTCTTCCACACGATCGCCCCCGGAATACCGGGGCGGAAAGGTCAGGCGAAGAAGCCCTTGTTGATCTGGATGTAGCCGTTCCACTCGTCGGGAACGTCATCTTCGGGGAAGATAGCGCTCACCGGACACTCCGGCTGGCACACACCGCAGTCGATGCACTCATCCGGATGGATGAACAGCATGTCCGGAAAACCCTCTTTGCTGCCTTCGTAGATGCAGTCGACCGGACAAATCTCCACACACGCCTTGTCTTTGACACCCACACAGGGCTCGCAAATGATGTAGGCCATCCCGTTCGTACCTCCCTAAAACGGCTAACGGTCCCGCCCTCAAGGATCACCTCGACAACCGAAACCGCCGCCTGGGTCCAGAAGTGCACTCCTCGACCTGCGCCGAAGAGGTTTTCGGACTGCTCACCCCGATCCGAGGACCGGGGGCCCAATCCTCAACATTTTGCTGCAACATCTTGCAGCCGTCACATGTTGGAAGCACTTCCAACGTGTGAAATCTTAGCATTTAGTGGATGCGGAAGAGAGTCATGAAGGGGCCCGCGAGGATAAAGATCGCGAGAGTCCCCGCCGTCGCCAGCGCGATGGTGAACCGGAGCTCGGGGCCCGGCGTCACCACCTCATCCGATATAGGCTCCAACAAGAACATCGCCCGCACCACCTGCCAGTAGTAGTAGACTGAAATCACGCTGTTGATGAACGCGACGATCGCCAACCACACGAGCTGAGGCCCGGCCTGCAGCACGGCGGCAAAGAGCACGAACTTTCCCCAGAACCCCGCCGTTGGGGGAATTCCCGCGAGCGAGAGCATGAAGAAGACCATCAACCACGCCAGCCCGGGGGATCTCCGAACCAAACCCGCGTAGTCCGCCAGGTTGTGACTCTTGAATCGGGCGTACACGGCCGTGACGACGGCCAATGCGCCGATGTTCATGAACACGTAGGTGGAGAGATATACCGGGACACCACCCAGCTGCCACACGCTGACTCCGGATGTCCCGGCGCCGGCGGGCTGGAAGACGCCTGCCCCTGCGGCGGCGAGGGCCATCATCGTGTATCCTGCGTGGGCTACGCTCGAATAAGCGAGCATTCGCTTGATGTTTGTCTGCATCAAGGCGCCGAGATTCCCGGCAGTCATCGTCAGCGCGGCGATGCCTGCGACAGGCCCGACCCAGGCCTCAGGCGGAATACCCACGAGCAGCACCCTGAAAATGACCGCTGAGGCTCCGGCCTTGGAGGCCACGGACAACCACGCCATCACCGGGAGCGGCGAGCCGTCGTAGACATCGGGCACCCACTGGTGCCACGGAGCCAAACCGGTCTTGAAGCCCAAACCCACCAGGATGAGAGCAAGAGACACCAGGATGACGGCGGCGCCGCCCGGAGCTTCTCGAAGTGCCAGGAGCGCAGGACCCAGGGGAGTACGGATGTCTTCGCCCGGCACCGCATACAGGTTGGTGCTGCCCGTCATACCGTACAGGAACGACATCCCGTAAAGCATGATCGCGGCGGTGACGGCTCCGTAGAGGAAGTACTTCAGCGCTGCTTCGGTGCTGCGCGGCTGAAACTTGAGGTAGCCGGCAAGGATGTAGGAAGTGAGTCCCAGGAACTCTACGTTCAGGTAGATCATCACCAGATCTGCCGAAACGGTGAGGAGCGAAGCCGCCGAGGCTGCGAACGCCACCAGCGCAAAGAACTCCGCCGGGTTTCGGAAGCGCTCCGAGTACTTCACCGCCACCAGAAGGGAGAGGAGACTCCCGACGATGACGACGGCCTTCATGGCGATGCCGAAGCCATCGAGCACCACGTTGCCGTGGAAAAACACCAGGGCATCTTCCGCCGACGCCAGGAAGCCCTTCTCCGTCACCATCTGGTACGACGGCGCCAGCGCGGCCAGCGCCCCCACGTGCCCCACGATGGCGATCCATGCGGGAGCCACCCGATCGCGCGGCCGGACCATCTCCCAGGCCAACAGCAAACAGCCAAGGCCAATGAGCACCAGCTCCGGGAGGATGGACTTCAAATCGGCCCCGCCGGGGGGCATCAGCATGTTTTGTGGAAACATCGCTCGGTTACATTCCCACCGCGGATGCGCCGACGGCCAGCGTCGGCAGCGCATTCAGGTAGCTCTGCATGGTTGCGAGCAGCAGGTTTGGAAAGATCCCGAACACGAGCGCAAGGATGGCCAGTATGGCTAGAGGAAGCCGCTCGCGGAGGGCAACATCCGGGAGTTTGGCCCAACGTACGTTGAGGGGTCCCAGCAGCACCCGCTGGATCGTCCACAACAGGAAGGCGGCCGTCACGACGATCCCAAGGCCGGCGATGACGGAGCCGACGCGAAACTCCATCCCGCCCGGCGCATCGGAGGAGAAGGTCCCCATAAACACCAGGAATTCGGCGATGAACCCCGCGAGTCCCGGCAGGCCGAGCGAGCCGAACACGAAGAGCCGGAACCAACCCGCATACTCGGGCAGGTTCTGGCCGAGACCGCCAAACGCGCTGAGATCCCGCGTGTGGGTCCGGTCATAAATCACACCCACCAGCAGGAAGAGGCCGCTGGTGAGGAAACCGTGGGCGAGCATCTGGTAGATGGCTCCCGATGCGGCAACCTGAGCGAAACGGATCTGACCCTCCGTGGCGTCCGGATGGAGGATCGCCGCCGCGGCTGCAATCCCCATCATCACGTAACCCATGTGGTTCACGGATGAGTAGGCAATCAGCTTCTTCAGGTCGGTCTGAGCCATCGCGACGAAGGCGCCGTAGACCACTCCGACAACCGCCATCACCAGCAGCGCCATCCGCATCGCGTAGCTCTGTTCCGGAAGCACCGGCAGCAAGATGCGGAAGATGCCGTAGCCGCCCATCTTCAGGAGAACGCCGGCCAGAATGATCGAACCTCCGGTAGGCGCCTCCGTGTGGGCATCGGGCAACCATGTGTGGAACGGCCACGTAGGGACTTTGATCGCGAAGGCCAGGAAGATCCCCCACCAGGCGGCCAGCGCCAGACCGGGGAACGCCCGCACCGCAGCGGATGTCTGCCCAATCAGGCTCGGCGCATCGCCGATGTTGACGAACATCAACGTCTTGATCGGGACCGTCATCCAGATCCAGATGAAGGCAAGCAGCATCGCGACGCTGCCGACGAGTGTGTAGAGGAAGAACTTGATGGCGGCGTATTCGCGGTTTGAACCGCCCCAGATCCCGATGATGAAGTACATCGGAACCAGCGAAATCTCCCAAAAGACGTAGAAGAGGAAGAAGTCGACCGCGAGAAACGTCCCGATCATTCCGACTTCAAGCAGGAGGAAGAGCGCGTAATACTCCTGCGCCCGGTCCTCGATGTTGGAGTACATGATGACCAGGGTCGTGATGAGGGCGGTCAGCGCGATCAAGGGCAGGCTGAGCCCGTCTACGTAAAGCGCGTAATTGACCTTCAGGTTCGCGATCTCGAACCACTGCTGGAGCACCGTGTACGGCTCTCCCGCCTGCGCCACCCAACCCGCGTTCTGGAACGCCACCACGAGCAGAGCCGAAACGATCAGCGGCGGGGTGCTCAGCCAGAAAGCCCATTTCTTGTAGGATTCTGGCGTGCGCTTCCTGGGAAGGGCTATCAGGATCACGAAGGCCAGCACCGGCCACCAGATCAGGGCGTTGAGAGCATTTTTCTCGAGAGACATTTTCGTTCCGGTCTACCTGATCACGTGCTGCTGGACGAGCGCCCAGATCAGGATCATTGCACCGCCGAAGACGACCAGGAAGTAGTGTTGGACCTGACCGCTCTGGAGTTCTCGCACGCCGTCGCTGCCGAAGCGGCACATCCGCGCGGTGAGGTTGACGATCCCGTCGATGACGGTCTTGTCGAAGTATCCCCAGGCAACCGCGGACATCCGTCCGGTCCAACCCACGAGTCGAACCACGGCGTCGATCACCCAGATATCGATGAACTTGAACGAGCTCGTCAGGACGAAGAGCGTCCGGATGAGCGTCGCCATGTAGAGTTCGTCAAAGTAAAGCTTGTTCAGACTCAGCTTGTAGCCGAACACCTCCACGCCCGAAGGCGTGCGGCCTCGCGTCAAGAGGAACGTGCGTCCCCGATAGAAGAACCAGCCCACCGCGGCAGAGACCAGCGGCACAAGCAATCCGGGGTAGAAGACGATCGGATTAAAATGCGCATGGACATGGGAGTCCAGGCCGGGCCGTTCGTAGTGCAGGAAGGGGTAAATCGCCAGGCCCCAGCCTTCCGGGAGGCCAGGGATCCAGCCAGGGATCCCGACGAAGCCGCTGACGATCGCCAGAACGGCAAGCAGGTACAACGGCCCAAGCATGCTCGGCCCGCTCTCATGCGGTTCGCCATGATGACCGTGTCCGTGATCGTCGTGGGACGCTATCGCCGAGCTCGGCACATCGTGTGCATGGGCGTCATGTCCGTGGGCGTCGTGACTGTGGGCATCATGACCATGCCCGTCGTGGCCATGGTCGTCGTGCCCGGCGACATCGTGACCATGGGTTCCCGCCGCGCCATGGCCCCCGTGCGCATCGGCCGTCTTAGGGCCGCCCGACCAGGGTTCGCCGAATACAAGCGTCATCTGGCGAGTCATGTAGAACGCGGTGAGCCCGGCAGTCGCCAGCAGGGTCCAGAAGACCCACGGCCGCGACTCGAACGCCGCATCCAGGATGAGATCCTTGCTGTAGAAGCCGGCGGCGATGAACGGGAAGCCGGCCAGAGCGATGTACCCACACATGTAGGTTGCCGCGGTCCTGGGCATGTACTTCTTGATCGCGCCCATCTCCCAGACGTCCTGCGTGCCCGTGCCGTGGATGATGCTTCCGGAACCGAGGAAGAGCAGGCCCTT
>SYKE01000202.1 GCA_005798285.1 Actinomycetota bacterium | reverse complement strand
CGCTCGAAGCCGTCCGCTCAGGTCTCAAAGCGCTGGAGCAGTCTATGCGGGTATTCAACCAGCGGACCGGCTGCAACTCCTGTCACCACGAGGGCCTCGGGCGAATGGCCACCGGTGAGGCTCTCCGACGCGGTCTCGCTCTCGATGCGGCGCTGACTCGGGCCCAGACCCAGCGGATGGAAGCGCAGGTGAACGGGATGTCGCCGCTAAACCAGGCGGCGCTCAAAGATCCCGTGGCGATGACGCACTTGCCCCTGATCGAAATCGACGAAGTCTCGTTCGGCTCCGGGTATCTCCTTGCTGGAATGGCGGCTCAAAAGCAGCCCGCGACTGCCGCCATCGGTGAGATGACGATGGTGCTCGCCCGACAGCAGCAGCCAGCAGGCTTCTGGACCTCCGGCATGAGGCGAATTCCGATGCAGTCGAGCAACTTCACGTCCACGGCTCTTGCTGTGAGGGCGCTCAAGACCTACGGCCCCCGCTCTCTGGCATCAGAGGTGCAGGAGCGAGTTCGCCGAGCTGCCGCCTGGCTCGCATCCACACCCGCCGAAGACACGGAGTCCCGGACCTTTAAACTGCTTGGTTTGAGCTGGGCCGAGAACGGGGAAGCGGAGATCCAGCGAGCCGCAAAAGATCTCCTCGGCCAACAGAATGCAGACGGCGGGTGGTCGCAATTGCCGGGAATGCCGAGCGACGCCTACGCCACGGGGGAGGCACTCTACGCCCTCGGTGTCGCCGGAAAGGTCTCCGCGAAGGATCCCGCCTTCACCCGGGGGACACAGTTCCTTCTGAGGACCCAGGATCCGGACGGCTCCTGGTTCGTCAACAAGCGGGCAATTCCGGCCAACAACTATCTGGACGGCGGCTTCGCCCATGGGCAGTCCCAATACAGCTCGTTCAACGCAAGCTGCTGGGCCACTATGGCGCTCATTCAAACACTGGAACCCGGGAGCGCGCAGGCCCGCCCGGCAGCGCGCTGAGTTCAGAACCAACCTGCGAGCAGAGAGAATCGACCCCTGGTTCTCTCTGCTCGCTTTCTGTCCCGCACCGACCTGAGGTACGTTCATGGGTCAGGGCAGCAGCCCCACCGTAAAGGAATTTCGAGTTCGAGCCGTGCGCGCCCCAATGGTGGAGCCTCACCGGACGGCAAGCGGTGTCGTCGCGGAGAGCCCACTCGTCCTGACCGACATCACCACGGACTCGGGGGTGGTAGGGCGAAGCATCACGTTTACCTACACTCCCGCCGCTCTGGTTCCCACCGCGACCTTCATCCGAAACCTCGAACCCCTGGTGGTGGGAGAGCCGCTGGCGCCCGCGGCCATCGCGGGAAAGCTATCCGCGCGGCTGCGTTTGCTTGGAACTCAGGGTCTGGTTGGGATGGCGCTTGCGGGAATCGACATGGCGCTGTGGGATGCGCTCGCGCGGACTCACGGCGTCTCGCTCACCGGAATGCTCGGCGGAGTCGTGCGCCCCATCCCGGCTTACGGAGCCGTGGGTTACGATGGTCCCGATGGAGCCGCCAGGACCGCTGAACGTCTCGCAGGCCGCGGCTTCCGGGGCATGAAGGCCAAGATCGGCTACCCCACCGTAGCCGAGGATGTCGCAGTGGTGCGCGCGATGCGGGATGCAGCGGGACCGGGTGTCACGCTGATGGTGGACTACAACCAGTCGCTCACGCCCGCTGAGGCTTCCGCTCGGATGCGTGTCCTCGACGCCGAAGGCCTCGCGTGGGTGGAGGAACCCACGCTTGCGCACGACTTCGACGGGAACGCTCGGGTGGCTCGGGAGGCCGTTACGCCCGTTCAGTGCGGCGAGAACTGGTGGGGGCCGCTCGATCTGCGGCACGCCATCGACGCGGGAGCGTCCGACCTCGTCATGCCTGACGTGATGAAGATCGGGGGCGTCACCGGATGGATGCAGGCGGCCGCCATCGCGCACGTTCACGCCATCCCGGTCTCCAGCCATCTCTGGCCCGAGGTCAGTGCACGCCTCCTGTGCTGTACGCCGACGGCCCACTGGCTGGAATACTCGGACTGGTGGAATCCAATCATGGCCGAGCCGCTGGTGATCGACGGAGGGATGACTCAAGTCTCGAATGAGCCGGGTTCCGGGATCGACTGGAACGAGTCCGCCGTGCAGAAGTTCCAGATTTGAGAACGGTCATGCCGTAGAGCAACCCCCATCGGCTGCTCTACGGATTCATCTCGGAGTGCTGCGGGCGCGGCCGCAGCCTGAGGGGTGGGTGTCGGATCCCCTAGCGATCGGGAGAGGGCGAGGGAACTTCGGTTCGGTCTGCGGCGCTCGCATCTCGAAGCGGCACGCTCCATGTGATGGCTGCTCGCCCCGATTGCGGCCCCGCGCTCCAGTGGCACGACGAGCATCCGCGACCCAGCATCACCGGAGTAGCCACCCGGAGCTTGCCGTCCACAACCTCATCGATACGCTCGGAACTGCGTCTCATCCGGACCAGGGCCGACTGCTCAAAGTCATCTCGAGGAATGTGATCCGGGTTCATCACAATTGTGTTCACGGCCAGGAAGCGAGCGCGGGGCCAGCCCAGCTCGGTCATTTTGGCCTGGACGCGCCGTACCACACTCGCGGCAACCGGCATGTTGGGTCGAGTGTGATAGGTCGCGTGAGTCTGCTCCAGGATGAGATGATAGGCGTCATCCAGCATCTCCACTGCCTGACGGGCTTCATCCAGCTCCATGGATCGCGTCTCGCCGCCGGTCACGAGTTTCGCTCGTGCCTCCTCCAGCGTCATTCGCCGGGCAGGCGGCAGCGAGGCACGCGGCGCTGCCACGGGTTTTGATGTCGAACGCGTCTTTCCCCGTTGAGTGGAGGGACGCCCTGGCGGGGCAGCCACCGCGACGCCGCCTACCAGCAGCAGCACACAGAAGGAAGTCAGCAAACTCGGTGAAAGCACCGCTCCGGCCAGAGTCTGGGGTCGCATCGTCACCCTCCGACACACGGAGGCCGAACACCGTTCGGCCTCCCACTTCAGGACCGTTGTCCCGGACTACTTCGCCGTTTTGCCCGACAGCGAGACGGTGTAGGAGAGTCCGCCGATCGGATCCCCGACCTTGTCCTTCACGTGACACATCTGGCAGCTCTTGTCGACCAGCGGAATGAGCGTGGCGACCCGCAGTTTGCCGTCGACCACGCGCTCAAACCGGGCCTGACCCTTCTTGAGCGCCACCACGGCGTCCTTCTCGAACGCATCCTTCGGATTACTGTCCGGATTGAACGGCCGGCCGGTCGTGGCGATCCAGCGAGTCTCCGGCCACCCCTTCTTGGCCATGGCTTCAAACACTTTGCGGGCAACCGCCGCGGCGGCGACCGACTGGGTGTCCTTGACATAGGTGGTGTGAATGCCGACCACCGAGGTCACATACAGGTCATTCAGCATGCTGACCGTTTGCCTCGCCTGGGCCAGGGACATCTTCACCGGCTTGGGCGCCTCATCCTGAGCCCGGCTCTCAACCGCGAGAGTCAGCAGCGGCAGCACCGCCACGGCAACCGGGAGCACACCCGTCCAGTATCGCTTGTTCATGGGTCTCATTCCTCGAGAATCCGTCATCGGATCCAACGCTCCGGGCGACGCTCAACCGCGTCCCCGCTCGTTCGTCGCCTGCGCCCACCCACGGGACGCGATCGTGAGACTTACCACGCCGTGCTACAGCCTTCACCGATCCAGGGGACTGGCTTCAAGCTGAATGAGCGACGACCGCGCGGGACCAACCAACTCCGCGAGAGTGACCGCCTTCAACGTCTCCACCAGCCGGGCACCCGCCTCATCCAGCACCCGCCGCAGCCGGCAGCCGGGTTGAATCACGCAGACGCCTTCCGTTGAGACGCACTCCAACAGTGAAACCGGCCCCTCGAACAGTTCCACCACGGCGCCCACGCTGATCTCGGAAGCGGATCGCGCTAACTTCAAGCCACCGCCTCGTCCCCGCCCGGCCCGTACAAATCCGCCGTGAACAAGCTGTTGCACCACCTTGCTCACGTGATCTGCCGAGATGCCGTAGAACTCGACCACTTCCCGAGTCGACACCTGTCGATCCGGCTGCGAAGCCAGAAACAGGAGCGTCCTCAGGGCGTAGTCGGTGGAGAGGTTGAGTCGAAGCATGATAAGTGGTAAATCCAGTACCGTTTATACCACTTTAAAGCTGAGGTGTCCTGCACACACTCTCGGTCTGCACAGGTCTATGAAAACGCAACGATTGGCCGAACCTCACTGCCATGTCCTCATGACGTTCTCACTGGTGCGTTTCGTCGGCGATCGCTCAACCCGGGTTTCGCCCCGGAGCGATGCGCCCGCCTCGCTCCTACTATCGATGGATAGCCGCGCCGCCTGGAGCAAAGTAGTACTGAGCCAGGACCCCATCTCACTGAGGAGACCCATGCTCAGACCCTTGCGATTCGCCACTGCCCTCACCCTGACCTCGCTTCTGTTCTCCCCGAAGCCGAGTCTTGCCGCCGGAACCACCCTGATGGTCAGCCCAAGCGGCAGTGACTCCGGACTCGGAACCGTGGCCGCCCCGTTTCGGCAGATACGGCGGGCGCTTCAGATCGCCGGCGCCGGCGACACCCTCCTCGGTGCGGACGGATCCTATCTCGGGTTCGATGTTCGCGGAAAGACCGCCACTCCGGAGTCGCCCCTGACGATTCGAGCTGTCGGCAAAGGCGCGGTTGTGATGCCCCCGACAGATCGCAGCGACAACCGGGATACGATCTTCGTGACGTTCTCGTCGGGGATCGTGATCGACGGACTGCGCTCCTTCAACGCCAATCGTGCGGCGGTTCGGATCGACAACAGCCCAAACATCACTATCAGGAACGGCGTCTTCGGAAACAACCGGACCTGGGGAATCTTCACGGACTTCTCGGACGACCTCCGCCTTGAAGGCAATGAATGCTACGGCAGCGTGAAAGAGCACGGCATCTACGTCTCGAACAGCGGAGATCGCCCGGTTGTTCGCGGTAACCACTGTCACGACAACGCGGCTTCGGGCATCCAGCTCAATGCGGATCTGGCCGCAGGAGGTGACGGAATCATCAGCGGCGCTGTCCTCGAAGAAAACGTCCTGCTTCGAAATGGGGCGCTGGGCGGTGCCGCGATCAACCTCGACGGAGTCCAGGACTCCGTCGTGCAGAACAACCTCATCGTGGGGAATCGAGCCACGGGGATCGTCGCCTACCGAGGAAACGGCGCTGCCGGACCGGCCAACGTCACGATACGGCACAACACGATCGACCAGCCCGCCGATGGCCGGTGGTGCCTGCACATCGGCAGTGCGGCGGGCCCGGTGGTGGTTCGAAACAACATCCTGTTCACCCGCCACAGCTTTCGCGGCAGCATCGAGTACTCTTCAACCGCCGATGTCGCGAGGACGGACAGCGATTACAACGTTCTGTCGCGAGTTACTCCAAACTACGGCGCCACGGTGTTTACCCTGGCTCAGTGGCAGTCCCGTGGGTTTGAGTCGCACTCGCTGAACCTCGCCGTGCCCCAACTCTGGAGCAACCCTCTCGCGCTCGACTACCGGCTGGGGCTAGGGTCCCCCGCCATTGACGCGGGACAGACCATCCCGGATCTCCTGCGGGACATCACCGGCTTCGTCCGTCCCTCGGGCGCGGGATACAACCTCGGCTGCTACGAGCAGGTCGGGCCGGCGCCCATAGTTCCGCTGGGGCTGACATCTCTCGGAGTCAGCCCCACGACCCTACGTGGCGGCACATCAGCGACGGGGAGGGTCACCATAAGTGCTGCAGCGCCGAGCGGTGGCTTGCTGGTGAAGCTGGCTTCAAACTCGCCTCAGGTCACCGTTCCGGCACAGGTTCTGGTGCCGGCCGGCTCCACCTCCGCGCTCTTCTCAATCGGCTCGCGTCCAGTAACTCGGACAACCGCGGTCACCCTCACCGCGAAGCTGGGAGACTCCCAGCGCACCGCCTCGATCACGGTTATCCGGTAGGCGCGCGGAGGTTCGCATCCGACGGCGCGAACCTCCGCCTCGAGTTGAGCGGGTTGCGGGCTGGGGAACTCATTCCAGCCCGCAACTCAGCGGCCGGAGTCCCTCGAAGCTCCGGTTGAACTCAGCCGTGCAGTCGCTGTGCGGCCTCGATCACGAGCTCGTTCAGTTCCCCACCACCCTGCTGCAGGTGCTCCAACAACTGGCGGCGCATCCGCGGCTCCCAGAAGCGCTGCAGATGATCGGCGATGCCGGCCACCGCCTCTTCACGGGGATAGGCGGAGAAGAATTGCGCGATGGAGTTGACCTTGTGGATCATCACCTGGGCATCCATGCGGATCAGCTCCCCTCCCCGGCGGCGCCGACAAGCGTGGTCGCCTTGCGCTGCGCCTCATAACGCTCCTGCCACTCGGACTTGTGATACGCCTTACGGACCTGCACGGCGGTGACCTTATACTCCGGGCAGTCCGTCGCCCAGTCGGCAAACTCCGTCGTGACCACGTTTGCGGCGGTGCCGGGATGGTGGAAGGTGGTGTAGACCACCCCGGGCTGCATCCGCTCGGACAGCCGGGCATGGAGCGTCGTTTCGCCCGCTCGGCTGGCCAGTGAGACCAGATCCCCGTCCTGAATGCCACGGCTCTCTGCATCCCACGGATGGATGTCGAGGCGATCCTCATCGTGCCAGACGATGTTAGCTG
>SYKE01000201.1 GCA_005798285.1 Actinomycetota bacterium | reverse complement strand
GGTTCCGGCGCCGTCGCTGGAAGAGCTCTCCGCCATTGTGGACCGGACGACCGGCCAGACGTTTGACAGCGCCCAACCGGTGCTCGGTCCAGAGGATCTGGTCCGGATGCAGCACACGGCTCGGGAGATCGTGGTGGAGCGTCTCGTCAAGGACTACGCGCTGAAACTGGTGCTTTCGAGCCAGCCGGACGGCGAGTACGCCACGGACTCCGTCAGGCGGTTTGTCCGTTTTGGAGCGAGTCCTCGCGGTGCGCAGGCGGTCATTCTGGCGGCAAAGGTCCATGCCTTGCTTCAAGGTCGCTTCAATGTCGCGCTCGATGATGTCGACGCTGTAGCTCACCCCGCGATGCGACATCGGATTCTCCTCAATTTCGAGGGAGAGGCGGAAGGCCTGAAGACCGACACTCTGGTGGACTCGATGATTGCCGCCCAGAGGGAAGCCGCGCGACCTCGCGTGAAGGTCTAGGCGCCGGTCGTGGCACGCCCGCGCGCTGAGGCGCCCCGCTGTGAGGATCGCCAGCCTTACGCGGTCGCGACTCCCCTCCTCGTGGCCGCGCAGGTGCTGGCGTGGATCGTGGTTCGCCGGTGGATCGCCACCACCGACGATTGGTCGCGACTGGCTCTCCAGCCGAGCAACCTCGATCCCCAAGCGCTGATTGTGGCGCCGTTCATTCATCTGGATCCAGCGCATCTTGGGGTCAACCTGCTTGTGCTCTGGCTCTTCGGCGCAAACCTCGAGCGGTCGCTGGGTTCCCCCCGATTTCTGGTCATCTATCTCGGGGCCGGATTTGTTGGCTCCCTGATGCAGTGGGCGACAGCGCTGGTGTTTCACGCGGCTGCTGAGTTGGGCGTGGGGATGGCAAGTCTCGGCTCCTCCGGAGCCGTGGCCGGGGTGTTGGGCGCCGTTTTCGTACGGTTTCCACAAGCACGGTTGAATGTGCCGTTTGTCCCGCGAGCCACGTTCCCCTCGGCGCCATTCCTGACCCTGTGGCTCGCCTACACCGTGGTGCGTGCGATCATCACGACGGTGAACGGCGCCTCGGACGGCATCGGGCACTGGGCCCATTTCGCTGGGTTCGTTTTCGGCACCGGGGCCGCTCTGCTCTTCAAGGCTCAGCTCCAGGCGCGGGTCGATCTGCTCCACCAGTCGGCGCAAGAAGCAGTGCGGCATAACAATCTCCCAGCAGCGGCGCAGGCGTGGGCGGCGATCCTCGCGGTCCGACCGGGCGACCGTTCGGTGCGCGGCTCCCTCATCTCAGCGCGGTTGACTCTGGGGGACCGCGCCGGAGCGCGCCGGATCGCACGGGAGGGGATCGTATCCGCCGTCCGGTCCGATGATCGTACGGCGGCGATCTCGGCGTTCCTGGCGTTTAGCCCGGTAACGCCTGACCTTAACCTGCCGCCCGGAGTTCGCTACCAGATTGCGACGTGGCTCACCGAGGCGGGGGAACACGACCACGCCTACCGGGCGTTTCTGGACAGTTTGAAGGAAGACGGGAGCACAACGGCCGCCGCGAGTTCACTCTTCCGCGCCGGCGAGGTCGCATGGCAGAAACTCCGCCAACCGGCACGAGCGCACGCAGCCTGGGCGCGGCTACTCCGGGAGCATCCCGACTCTGCCTGGAGCGACCGGGCACGGGCGCTGCTCGGCCGGCTGGACTTGCCGCCGCGCTCGCCGGCCTGACGGCTAATCCGGAAAAGTAACTCCGTGCCGGCGGCCGATCTCGGCGTAGTGCTTCACGGTTGACTGACTGTTCCGTCTTCGCTCCAGCGCAAGGTTGACTTTCATAACAAGGAGCTCATAGACGTCAACGCCGGGGATGTTCTTCTCCACGTAGTCGAAGGCTCCGCGGCGCATGCACTCCACAGCGCCATTCACGTTACCGTACGCGGTGAGGACGATGACCTCTGTGAACAGGTCGCGACTCAGTGCCGCCTCGAGCGTACGGATTCCGCTGTCCGGATCCTCCATCACCATGTCGGTCGTGATGAGATCGAACGGCCGGTCGGCTCCCTGGATCAGCCCCACGCCTTCGATCTCGCCCTCGGCGGTGGTCACGTCGAAACCTTCACGGGTGAGCCGTCGCGCCACCGCGGCACGTACCTCGACTTCGTCATCGATCACAAGCAGGCGTGTCACTTCAAGTTGCCCTCCGAGGCCTTGTCGCCCAGAGCCGGCAAAATGATGATGAATCGGGCCCCTTCTCCCTCTTCGCCGACTTCGTAGATCACTCCGGAGTGCGCGTCGACGATGCCCTTGACAATCGAGAGTCCGAGCCCCATTCCCCGAGCCCGCGTCGTGAAGAAGGCGTTGAACAGCTTCTTCTTATTCTCGAGCGGCACCCCGGGACCGTTGTCGATGACCTCGATCCGGACGGCGCCGGAACCGGATGCCAGAGACAGCCGGAAAGGGATTTGCGGGAATGTGCGTCGCTCTTCCTCATCCCAGAGGCCGGTCCGCACGGTGATCCGGCTGTTCGGAGCTTTACCAAGATGAGTGACGGCGTTCTCCAGCAACTCCGAGAGGGCACGGCTGAACCGCCGGAGATCCAGGGAAACCATGGGCAACTCAGGCGCGAGTTCCAGTTCCACCCGGATCGGGCCGCCCTCCGGAATCGTTTCGCACACGATCGACTCCACGGCGGTGTTCAACACGCACGGCTTCGGTTCGACATACGTGGCGGTGAGGAAGTCTCGAAAGTCCGCGAGGATCTCCTCGAGGCTGTGTAGACTCTGGCGCGACCGCTGCGACAGCGCCAGTACGGCCTCTCGCGAGAAGGCGTCACCGGATGCCAGGTGCTCCAATTCGCTGAGCTGACCCCGCAGCGCGAAAACCTTATTGCCGATCATGTGCGCTGAACGGGCCGACATCTCCCCCCATGCCGCCATGCGCTCCAACCGCAGTTGTCGTGCCAGGAGACTGTGCTGGGCGATGGCGGCGCCGACCTGTCTGCCCAGGGTCTCCAGCAGTTCCTCATCGCGGTCCGTAAAGTCGTACCGAATCCCGTAGGACGCCGGCCTGCGGCGAAGCACCCTCAGGACCCCCCACATGCCGTCCGGCACAAAGATCGGCGCGGCAAGGAACGACTCAATCATGTCCGCAGGGAGTGGTGGATAGAGCCCTCGCCACCGAGAATCATCCCGAACGTTTGCCACGCGAACCGGCAGGCCATCGCGGGCCGTGGAGCCGGTGAGACCTTCTCCGATTCGGTAGGTGAGCTTTCCGGCGTGGTCGGCGAGGAGGGGTCCGCCTGCGCGGAGCAGTAGAAACTCACCGTCGGAATTGAGCTGGAACAAGGCCCCGTCGTCTGCCCTCAGGAGTTCGGTCGCGGAGTGTACCACCCGCGAAAACAACTCATCCATGTTCGAACACGTGGCGAGCTCATTGCCCACCTCGATCAGCATCGTCTCGCGCGCTCTGGAGTTGGTGACGCTGATGGCGATGGCGGCCTGATTCGCGAGGGCGAGCAGGAGTTGCAGATCTCTGCCGTCGAAGGCGTCCACCGTTTCGCACTCGACGTTGAGCACCCCCATGGCGCGACCGTCCCGATTCAAGAGCGGCACCGCGATCTCGCTGCGCACATCCGGGAAGAACATCCGGTAGTGCTCGTCCCGCCGAACATCGCCCGTAACGTACGGCTCGCCGGTGCGCACCACCCGCACCGTGATGCCGCTGCCCGGCTCGTCGGTGATCGGAAGTCGCCGGGTCGGCATCTCGTCCCATCCGCGGCCCGCCGTGATGCGAAGTTCCAGATCGCCGTTGGAGCGGTTCACGAGCGCTACAAAGCCGCGCGTCCCCCCGACCGCATCCAATCCCTCGTGAAGGAGAGCTCCGAGGAGTTCGTCCAGGTCGAGGATGGATGCGAGGAACCGGGACGCGCGGTAAAACGAGTCGAGTGCACCGTGGCTGGGAGAGTCGGTACGCTGCAGCAGTCCATCCGGGGTCGACATCATTGATCCTCGCCGGCAGGACACGGAAGTCCGGCAGCGAATTTTACCCTGACGGACACCGGATCTCGGTTGAACACTTAACTTGTTTGATCCGTCACTGGGATCAGTCTCCGTCGTTAAGCACTGGATCCGGCAGGCCCGAACCCATGAATCCTCGCGTATCCCAAACCCTTCTGGCCGCCTCGGCGGTGCTGTCGCTCCTCGCGGGGGCCGGCGTCCATTCCGCTCCCGCGCAAACTCTGAGCGGGATCGACCTGTTCAAGACGCGCTGCGACGGCTGCCACGAATTGCCGGAGCCGGATGACCCCAAGCGCCCCCGAATGGTCTGGGACCAGATTGTGACCCGCATGATCAAAGTGCGCGGTGCGGTCTTGAATGTTCCTGAGAAGAACACCCTGCTGAATTACCTGGACAGCTTCAATCGCGAACCGAGGCAGATCAAGTGGGTGGATGAGCCGGCAAAGTCTCGTACCGCTGCGCTCCCGATCGGAGATGTTGGAAAGCTGCCCACCGAGTGGGTGGATCTGACGCTCGGCGCCGACGATCCGATTCCGTGGGCCATTCAGGGCGATACCAAAACGAGCTACCTGATGCCGCTGAAGGGAGCGTCCGAGTCGCAGTTCCCCGCACTCATCGACAACACCGGAATTGTGCAGAACGGCAAGGCCGCCGTCCGCGTGCAACTGGTCTCGGGCAAGAGCGCCGGCGCCGGGGTGATCTTTGGCTATAAGAGCCCCCAGTCGTACTTCGGAGTTCGCGTCAGTCCGCAGAATGTGATGCTCTACGAGGTCCAGAATGGCCAGCGAGCCCTCCGAGCCCGAGCGCCGATGACGGTCTCGGTGAAGCAGTGGCATGCCGTGACCATCGAGATCAAGGATCGCACGGTGATCACCACCCTCGACGGCAAGCCACTGCCGGAGTTGACCCGGACGCTGGAAGCCTACCGGGGTGGGCGTCTCGGTTTGCACACCCAGGCGGACACGGTTGCGATGTTCGATCAGTGGGCGATCACCGTTCGGTAGCGCACAACTCGCCGATTTCGTCCGCCGAGAGAGCGCGGGAGTAGAGGCGGATCCCGTCGAGGGTGGCCCCAGAGAATCCCTGGGGACCACCCCCGAGCACCAGCGGTGTTGAGATGCGGGCCGCCGGGCAATCTCCGCTCCCGACCGCGACTCGAGTCGAGTCCTGATACAGTTCCAGCGAATTGTTTCGCCTCACGACGGTGAGCCGCGTGCGCCCTCCGGGCCAAGCCGTCGGGGTGCTCGCGCAGCAGCCGGCGTCCATCCGCCAGACATGGCCGGACGGCAAAGTGCCCCAGTAAAGAGATCCCGAGTGCAGGGCTGATGTCCAGGCTCGTCGATAGGTCACGTCCGGAGTGAAGTCGACCCGACCGACCCGAGTCCATCCGTCCCCATCCAGCCGATGCACCTCCGCCAGCGGCAGCGTGCCGGCGTAGAGCTTGCCGGCATAGGGGATCATTCCCATCACCTCGAGCTCCTCGCCCAGACGGCCGGTGTCTTCCCAACCGGCGCCGGTCCAGGCGTACACTCGCCCCGACGGCCACGTGCCGACATGAACCCGGTTGCCGAACACCGCGAAAGAGTAGGTCTGGGTGTTCTCGCCGACTTTCCCCAACTCTTCCCATCCGGTATCCGGTCGGTACCGAAAGACGAACCCGCCGTCATAGCTGGAAGCGAAGAGAGCGCCGTCGTGGGGCATCAGCGCCTGCATCCGGCGGTTTCCCAGCAGCGGCAGTTCCAGCCACTCTCCCGAAGCGGTGCGGCGAAAGAAGCCGGCGGGAGGGTAGAGCGAGTCCGCGTAGAGGTCGCCCTCCAGCCATGCGAGGCCCCCGATGGTTTTGCGGTCCGCGAGATGACCGAGGGACATCCAGTTTCCGTCGTCCTCCAACCGCAGAATCTCTCCCCCGGGTTCCTGATTGGCGGAGTCCTGCAGCGCGGATCCCGAGTAGCGGTAGTAGCCGGAGCCGGCATAGAGTTGATCGCCGTGAACTCCAAGCGCGGTGACGGCGTTGCAGCGGATCGGGATCCCGGTGTCCTGCCAGCCGCGCAGGGGGTCCCAGCGCATCACTCGGCCCCTGCCGGCTTCACCCCACTCGCTGGTTCCGGCGAACAAGGATCCGCGACACGAAGCCAGTGAGAAGATGAGCGCCGCATCGCCCGGGCGGCCCAGGTCCGTAAACACCGGTTCGGAGCCGGCATCGAGAGCGCACGACACCTGCCGTTCATTCGGAGCATTCGAGGTGACGCCGCCCAGATGCGCAAAACCGAGCGTGAGGCCGGTCCGTGACGTCGCGTCGTAAGCGGCCACCAGGTCACCGAGCGGCGCCCGACTCAGAGGGGTATCCACCCCCAACGAGAGGGTGAAATCCATGTCAAAACGCCAGCCGCCGTGGGGCGGTGGAACATGAGTCTCGTCGCCGCGGACACCCACCGCCGCGGGCCAGTGCCCGATCAGACCCTCGCCAACACTCATCACGACTTGCCTCTCCGAATCGCACGATGCCAGGGGCCCACGCGCCGCCCGTCCCGACTTCGAGTCGCGCGCCGGAACCGGGGTTCTATCCCTTCAAGCCCGTGAGGGCGATTCCCTTGATGAACTGCTTCTGCGCGATGAAGAAGAGAACCACCGTTGGGATGATGTGGATCAGCGACGCCGCCATGAGCAGCTCCAACTGCGTGCCGAACATGTCCTGGAACATCCGCAGCCCGATGGAAACCGTATATCGTTCCATGGAGTTGAGGTAGATGAGCGGGCCCATGAAGTCGTCCCAGTGCCCCAGGAATGAGAAGAGCAGCACTGTGACGAGGGCGGGACGCGAGAGCGGCAGCAGAATGCGCCACCAGATGCCGAAGGGGTCGGCGCCGTCGATCATCGCCGCTTCGTCCAACTCCCTCGGGATCGTCATAAAGAACTGACGCAGCAGGAAGATCGTGAAGGCGCCTCCGCCGAAGTAGAACGGAACCGTGAGCGGCGCAAAGGTATCGATGAGCCGGAGTTCTCGCCAGATGAGGAAGACCGGGATCATGGTCACCTGCGGAGGCAGCATCATCGTGGAGAGCAAGAGCATGAAGAGAACGTTGCGCCCCGGAAACTGAAAGCGGGCGAAGCCGTATGCCACCAGGGAAGCGGAACTGACCTGTCCGATGACCGCGACAAAGGTAATGAATACGGTGTTGGAGACGAAGGTGGGAAAAGGCAGGTCGGTCCAGGCCTGGCGGAAGTTCTGCCACTGAATTGGATTTGGGATCCACTGAGGCGGAAAGGCGAAGGCCTGTTGATTGGTCTTGAGCGCCGTGCTGATGGTCCAGAAAAACGGGATCGAGAACAGCAGCGCGCCCACGCTCAGGGTCAGAAAGGCGCCCAGAGCCTTCAAACGTGCGGCTTGCCGCCCGGGATGCCGCCCGTTTGCCGCGTGAGCTTTCGAGGTGTTTGGGGAAGAGGTCGGCAAGGCGGACATTCAGGCTTCTCGCTCCCCCGCTTCGTAATAGACCCAGCGCTTTGAGGCTCGCATCTGCAGCACGGTGAACACCAGCAGGATCAGGAAGAGCAGGGTGCGATTCAAGTGATGGGTAACTGGCTATAAGTTGAGTCGAAATGGATGTTATTCCCTTGGAACCGCGGTCGTCTCTATGCGTATTGCAAGAGATCGGGCGCTCCAGTGGAGAGGCGATGTGCGCGAACCGCGAGC
>SYKE01000200.1 GCA_005798285.1 Actinomycetota bacterium | reverse complement strand
TCGAAGAGTTGGGCCAGGGCATCCGATCCGAGTTCGTCCAGCCGGGCTTCCAGGCTCCGCGGAATGCGGTCGAAGCGGATCAAGACGAGTTGAAGGATATTGCGGCGAAGGGTGAGTGATTTGCCGAGTTCGATGCCCTGGGACTTGCCAAGCTCGATGCCCTGGGACTTGCCAAGCTCAATGCCCTGGGACTTGCCGAGTTCGATGCCCTGGGACTTACCAAGCTCGATGCCCCGCTCCAGCAGGACGTCTGCTCTGGTTTTGAACATCTCTGAAAACCTCTCGTGACTGTCCACACGGATCGTCTCTGTGGCGGACGCCAGTGCCGGTATCAACTCATCATACTCACGATCCGGTCGCCCGTGCAGCACAAAGTGGTAGAGCAGGTGCACGATGGCTTCCATCTCCTCACTTCGCCGCGAGTCGATTTCTCCGAGGGCGTCGAGCGCGGAGTGGAAGACTTCCCGGAAGCGCGCGAATTCCGCAGATTCATCCCGAAACACCCGCAGTGCGATTCCCACGGCGGTGCGGGCAGAGGCAAGCCGCTGCGGGGACCACGCGTAGAGGTTAAAGACCAGCGTCTGAAGTTTCGGCACCGCCCATGCCAGTTCCGGCGGCGCCGACACGAGGGCTTCGAGGCTCGCAGGATCCTTCCAGGGTCGATCGCCGGTATAAAGCAGGATCGGCAGGATCACATCGAGCGATCTCTCTGCGGGCGGCGTCTTGCGTTTACGATGCTCGCGGAGTTGGTCCTTCCAGATCTCCACCATAATCGCGAGATAACGGAGAGCGATCTCGGAGTCGGGCCGGGACTGGTGCTCCACGTGGAGCACCACCCACACATCGCCGGAAGCCGTGCCGGCGACAGCCGGACTCGCCCGCCACGGGACCCGATAGAGGACGTCCACTTCCGATCGAGAGAGGCCCCTGAAGTGAAATCTGCGGTCGAGGCGAACTGCGGCCTCGAACTCCAGTCGAGCGGCCAGTTCCGGGTCGATCAACTCCAGAAGTTGTCCCAACGCCCAAGAGTGTTCGAGCAGGGATTGGATCAACCGGTCTTTGAAATCACGCTTTCGGAGGGGTCCCGATGGAGGCGCCACAGGCTGCTCCTCACGAAACGGCGAACGACTTTTGGTGAACTTCGCCATGGCTATCGTGTCGAACCTCCCCGATCGGGGCGGAAGCACCGCCTGAAGCGGAAGACCCTGCGGAGTGCACACCGCGGTGCCGACGGCACAGCCGAAGCCATCAAGAGGGGGAGTTCGATATGATCATGCTGGTGGCCGTAGCGGGAACGCTGCTGGCATGGCTCTGGCTATTTCCACCGGACGCGCTCTCCGACCGGGCTCGGGCGCACCTGATGGTCGGGGCGCTCTGTCTCCTTCTCGGTTCCATCTGGCTCACGACGACACTGGACCAGGCTGCAAGAGACGCCCGACAGCGAGCGCGCTCTGAGCTTTTCCGCCACGAGGCGGAACGCGCGCGCTCTACTCGTGCCCTGGATCTTCAGGAGCACTAGGGACTCTTCCCGGTCGGGGTGAAAGAGATGAAACGGTACCGTCCTGGGGTGTGAACTCCCTGTGCCGGAGTACCGAACCAAATGAGTGGAAAGGCCCGGCAGCAAGAAGTGGCAATTCTGGATGTGCTAACCCCGAACCAGCGCAGGTGGTGTCGACGCGAGTGGGTGCGCCGCACCAGCCTGGGGGTGTTGGGGCTGTCGATGGCCGACCTG
This sequence comes from Actinomycetota bacterium, assembly GCA_005798285.1. GTDB lineage: Bacteria > Armatimonadota > SYMT01 > SYMT01 > SYMT01 > F1-80-MAGs030. The sequence goes on along the minus strand of SYKE01000200.1, from coordinate 26,920 downwards.
CTGCTGCTGGAGAAGCGTGCCTCCGCAGGCACGCTGCCGCGCCAGGCGAAGAATGTTCTGGTGATCCTGGAGCAGGGTGGTCTGAGCCACATGGACACGTTCGATCCGAAGCCGGACTTGCCGGTAGAGGACCGGAGCCCGTACAAACCCATCCGAACCTCGGTGGACGGCATTGAGTTCACGGAATTGCTGGCCAAAACGGCGAGGCAGGCGCATCACCTCGCGGTCGTGCGCTCTATGCATCACGCCATTTCCGATCATCCCATGGGTACGGCTTACATGCTGCGGGGCAACAATCCCGTCAGTCCGATGCGTTATCCCGACCTCGGCTCCGTGGTCTCCGAAGTGATCGGGTCGGAGTGCTCCTACCTGCCGCCGTACATCATGATCCCCGGCAACAGCGAGCAGGCCTACAACACCACCAACGGCTTCATGTCCGCCACGCGCTCGGTCTTCAAGACCGGTGGAGACGATCTCTCGGCGCCGGGCTGGACCGTTCAGGGTTTGACGCCCACCGTGGGATTGGAACGCACCGGGCGCAGGCGCGAGTTGCTGGGCCGCATGGAGAGCGGGTTTGTCGAAACCGCCAACAACGACTTTGTTCAGGCTGCACGGAGCGCCTATGAGCAGGCGTTCAACGCCGTCACCAGTCCGGAGGCCCGTGCCGCATTCGACTTCAGCCGCGAGACGGATCGAACCAGGGACCTCTACGGGCGAGGTCATCGTGGATTCTGTTACCTTCTGGGCCGCAAGCTCATTGAAGCCGGCGTGAGGTTTGTGACTGTCGATGTGAGATGGCCGAAGTCAGGTGTGAAGGTCGACGGCGGCAACCTGAACTGGGATCACCACGACAACATCTACACCGACGGATCATGCGGTCGAGATCGGGTGCTCTGTGGCGGGGAGGGACGCTACGGCATCGGCACGTGGCCGATGATGGGCAGCACCGATCATGCGCTGGCCGGCCTGATCGCCGACATGCACGATCGAGGCTTGCTGAAGGAGACTCTGGTCTGCTTCGTCACCGAGTTTGGTCGCTCTCCGAAGATGAACCGCTGTCACGGACGTGACCACTGGCCACAGGCCTTCTCCATCGCCCTCGCCGGCGCCGGTATTCGCGGCGGGCAGGTGATCGGCGCAACCGACAAAATCGGCGGTGAAGTCACCGAGAAACCTCATACCCCACAGGACTACGCGGAGACGATCTACTACAAGCTCGGGATCCCCACCGGTCGGACTCTAAGGGGACCCGGTGACACTCCGATCGATTTTACGGAGGGTGGGTCACCGATTCCAGAATTGATCTGAACGGGCTGCGACTCACGGCTACCGCCGCCCCAGGGGGGTCAGGCGGGAGTCTTGCCGAATGGAAACCGATCGAGACTCCCCGTCGGGGAGGGCGACCTGAATGCTGGCGGTCCACCCTTCCGTCGTGAGTTTCAACTCGATGGTTTGAGCCTCAGGCGCCGGAATCCAGGTGGGGAGCGGAAGTTCGTCGACCGATCGGGCCCAGCGCTTGAATCTCCCCTGGAACTCCCGCTGCGCGTGATACACCGCCATCAAGAGCCGGCGAGCGTTCCACGTCGGGTCGTCTTCAAATCTTCCCCGGCCGGGCGCGGCGCGGGTGAATTGCACGAATCCCCATTCCTCGGGACGGTGCATGTCGATGACCCCCTGTGGGGACCAAACCCAGTTGTCTTCCCGGGTATTCGGCACCTTGCGATAGGTTCCGCCCTCGATGATGTGCTGCCACTCCACGCGGGAGAAGTTGACCCGCCATTGGTCTCCCTCTCGGGGAGGGCAGGTTCGGCCGGCATACTGCTCCAGTGATGCCCAGGGAAGCGCAATCTCCACCGACCAGCCCGCATCCTGTTGGTTTGGGTCGTTGATCGCTCCATCCACGTGGACCGCGGTCCGCATGCCGGGGATTTCCCACTCGTTGAGAGCCGGTCCGCCGTCCCGGTACGGCTTCACCAACCGGAGGTCCCAGGTGGTGTTGAGCGCGTTGATTTCCAACTCGTAGTACTCGTGGTTGTCCCCGTCCGGATCGATGAAGACTTCGAAGTCGTTGTCGTGGAAGATGACGCTGTCGTGTTGGGTCAAAGTGGCCCACACGTGGGGTTCTTCCAGTTCAGCGCCGATGTAGAAGTACGAGTCGTCCCAGAGCATTTTGGCGCGCGTTCGATACCGCGGGCGTGGGCGCCGATCTCCCTCAATGTCAACGAAGTAATCGGTCCACGAAGCCGCTTGCCATGCCTCGTCATCCAGCCGACCATCGATGAGGATCGGCTTGCGGGCGCGATAACAGAGGTACTTCCGGGGAAGATTCGGTTCGAGCATCGGTGAATTCTGAAGAGCGAAGCCCCGAAGTTCCGGCGGATGGAACCGGCGCCACGGGAAAGTGGGGGATGTGCGGGTGCAGCCAGGCGGCCGGTGGAGCCCCTTGCTGGAGTGGTTCTATCTCCGGCCCTGCTTCTGGTGGGGGCTCAGCGCGGCTCTCGGCGCCGGAATGGGAATTCTTCAGCCGAACTCCTATTGGGGTTGGGCCGTTCTCACCCTGACGGGGGTTCTGGCATGCGTCCTTCGCTGGCGGGAGGCTGCCACCTGTCTCCTGGCGGCGTCGCTCCTCTGGGCGATGGCGGCGGGACGCCTCAGAGCGCCGCTGGAGCAGGGGAGGACGGGAAGCGCCATCACGCTCTCGGGCGGTCTGGAGGGTGGTCCCGGACTCGGATCGGGCGCCCGCTGGATCCTCCGCGCGAGTCAGCAACTCACTCCAAACGGCTGGGTTCCGCATCGAGGCGCGTACGGTGTGATTGGGGAAGTGCGCGCTGCCGCGGGTCAGCGAGTGCGAGTCTCAGGGACTCTCCGCCGGCCGGAGCCTGCCGGAAACCCGGGGGAGATGGCGCCCGCGTTTCGCTGGGCCCGAGTGGGGGTCCACCAGCTCATCGAGCCGATCCCCGAAGGCATTCAGCTTCTCGGCAGCCCCGCGCAGGAGCCGTGGAACCTCTGCCTGCGACGGCGGCTGCTGGACATCAATCGTCGGACGCTGCCCCCGCTCGCCGCTCACGTCGCCAACAACTTCCTGCTCGGAGATGACGCGCCTGCCCCTGGCTCGCCGCAAGCCCGCCTGGATGCACGGTTCCGGGGATCCGGCACGATTCACCTGCTCGTCGTCTCCGGCACGCAGGTCGCATTGGTGCTCGGCGTGCTCGTCTGGCTGGGTTGGGTTCTGTGGGACTACCGGGCCCTGTTCTGGGGTCTCGCAGCCGCCGCGATCCCGCTGTTTCATGCCCTGACCGGCGGAAGCGCCTCGGTGACTCGGGCGGCGCTGATGGGGCTGTCGCTCGTCAGCGCGCTTGCGCTTCGCCGCCAGGCCGATGCGTTGAACTGTCTTGGTCAGGCGGCACTGGGGTTCTTACTCCTGGATCCGCTGGGCGTGATGGATATCGGCGCCCAACTCTCCTTTGCGGCGGTCTTCGGACTGGCAGTGCTGGCCGGACCTCTCTCGGAAGCGCTGGGCCCGTCTCGAACTTCGCCGGAGGACGACAGCCGTAGAGGTCCCGATAGCGTGGCTCGTCGAGTGCACACGGCTCTGGCCGGGTTGATCGGCGCCAATGTCGCGGCGCATCTCGCGGTGGCGCCGGTGCTTGCGGTTCACTTTCACACGGCGACGTGGGCCGGCCTGATTGCAAATCTGGTGATGGTTCCGATGGCGGGAGTGCTGGTGTACGCGGCGCTGGCGCACCTGCTGCTTGCGTCTGTCGGCGTCACCCTTCTGGCAGGCGCCGTTACCGTGCTGGCCTCCGGGTTGGATGGCTGGGCCGGTTACTTTTCCAATCCGCCCTACGGCCCTTCGCCGGCGTTTCCTCCGCCCTGGATGGGTGGGGCCCTGCTGCTTGCGGCACTTGCCCTGCCGAGGTGCTGTCGGGCGGGCCGATCCGCCACCCTGGTGTGGACGCTTGCGATCACGGGCTTGCAGTTGCTCTCCGATCGCACGCCCGCGCCAGCACCGATCCACCCTCGCATCCGGGTCGTGGATGTCGGTCAGGGAGATGCGATTTTGCTGGAGGGGGTGAGGGGAGATCGGATCCTGATCGATACGGGTCCCCCGCCGGACAGCGCCTCACGCGGCCTGGTCCGCGCCCTCCAAACCCTCAGGATTCCAGCTCTGGATGCGGTTGTCATCTCCCACGCCCATCTCGATCACTATGGTGGGCTGGAGGCGGTTCTGGAGGCGTTTCCGGTCGGTCGGGTGATCTGCCGACGCTGGCCGCCCCTTGAAGATTGGGCGCCCATCGAAGCAGCGGTCGCCCGGCGCCGCGTTCCGCTGGTGGAGCCGCGGGCCGGCGATCTGTTGGTGTTCGGCGAGTCGGAACTGGCGATTTTATCGCCCTCCGAGGGAGCACTGGCCCGGTCGACCCCGGGAGGTGGAGGACGGGATCCGGAGTCGGCGAATGTTAACAATGGCTCCCTCGTGGTGCGCTGGATGAGCGGCAGCGGCGCCGCGCTGTTTGGTGGCGACCTGGAAGAACAGGGCGAGCTGAATCTCCTTCGAACTCAGCCAGAGGTGCGTGCGGACGTGCTCAAACTCTCCCATCACGGGAGTCGCGGCTCGTCTCACCCCGCTTTTCTCCACGCGGTCGGCGCTCCGGTGGGGCTGGTTTCCTGTGGCCGGGAGAACCGGTTCGGACATCCCCACCGGGAAGCGTTGGGGCGTGCGGGGGAAGCGGGAATGCAGGTCTTTCGAACCGATCTGGGTGGTATGCTGACCGTCGAGTTTGAGGAGCATCAACTCTTGGTGACCGCTCACCTCGGCAACCGCTTGAGAATTCCCCGCCGCAAGCTCTCCGCACCCAACGCGTTTTGATCGAAAGGACCGGATCGCATTCCATGAAAGCCCTCGTCGTCTCGAAGCCGGGAGAAGCCCGAATTGAGCAGGTCGGCGAGCCCGTGCCCAACGAGTACCAGGCGCTGGTGCGCATTCGGGCAGCCTCCATCTGCAACAGCACCGACACCCAGATCCTGACCGGGCGGTTTCCGATGGATTGGCTGGACGGCCAGAAGTATCCGGGAATTCTCGGCCACGAGGGTGTCGGGGAGGTCGTGAAACTGGGTTCCCGCGTCACCGCCTTCCGGGAGGGGGACTTTGTGTTTCGACCCCGGGCCGAGGTTGAGGGACTGGGGTGTTTCTTCGGGAGCTTCGCGGAGTTCGGCCTGGTCACGGACTATCAGGCGCTGTTGAAAGACCATCCCAACACTCCGGTTCACTTCAACTGGCCCATGCAGCAGGTCATCCCGTCATGGGTCGACCCGGTGGAGGCGCCGATGTTGATCAACCTCAAGGAGTGCTACAGCGCCCTCAGGAACATCGGGGTCCGCTGGGAGTCGAGCGTGTTGGTGATGGGTACCGGGGGTGTCGGGCTGGGGTTCACCCACATGGCGAAGCTCCACGGCGTACGAAACGTGATTGCGGTGGGCCGGCGTGAGGAGCGACTGGAGCTGGCGCGGAAGTTTGGGGCCGACCATTCGGTGAATACCACTTCGCAGAACCTCTCGCAGCAGATCCAAGAGATCACCGATGGGAGAGGAGTCGACTTCATCATCGAGGCGACGGGCGACGCATCCCTCTACATCGACCTGTGCCGGCTGCTCGCGCCGGACGGGAAGATGGGCATCTATGGCATCAACAATCTCAGCGACTTCCGGCTGTCGATGCGCTTCATGCCGCCCAGCTTCTGGGTGGGATGCCTGGCGCCGGATGAACCCGCGGCACACAAGTCGATGATGGATTTCGTGAAGCTGGGGATGGTGCGCCCGGGGGACTACATCACGCATCGGGTCTCGCTGGAGGAAGCGCCCGAAGCGTTCGCGCACGTGAAGGACACCGATGTGATCAAGATCGTGATCGATCTGGATCGCTGAGTATCCTCTCGTTCGGGGGCCATCCCTTTCGGGTTGAGTGAGGCGCATGCGTCTCGCCCGACCGACCCTTGGGGCTGCACCCGCTGCGTCGGCCAGCGTCGATCTTTGCGCTTCAGACTATTCTACGAGCGCATTGTAACCCGAAGGCGGTCTCGTCCCATCCAAGCTACGGAACCTCAACCCCCTGTCGGAGACCTCGATGCGACGCTTCCTGATTGCCGCACTCACCGCACTGGCCTGTCTCACCGTCGCTGTGCCGGGCCACACCTGAGGGCTCTTCTTGCCGTCCGTGGGACAGCAAGCCAGCGGTGCAAGGCTCCTCGCCGTGCCGCAGCTCTCCATCGAAGACCTCGTGGTTGCCGTCGAGATCACAGACCGCACCGCGCGGGTGCGGATTGATCAAACCGTCTCCAATCAGAGTGGTTCCGAGGCGGTCGTCTCCAATGCATGGCCGGTTCCCCTCGGGATGGATGTGTCCCACTTTCGCATCACCATCGGCGAGGGCGGCCCGACCGAGGTTCGCCAGACGCCGGTGGAGGAGGCCAACCGGCTATACCGCGCCGCAGCGGAGTCGCTGGACGATCCAAGAGTTGTGCGGTATCTGGGACGACCCCTCTACCGGGGTCCCGAGATGACGGTTCTGCCGTTCGGCCGGCGGACGATGCGGATGGAGTACGAGGCCCGGCTGCCGGTACAGCAGGAGTGGGTGCGGTTTCATCACCCCCTCAGCACCAACGGCTTCTCCACGCTCCCGATTCGGCACAGCCGGCTCTCTGTGAGCATTCGATCTTCGACGGGGGTGGGCTCCGTGTACTCGCCCACCCATGATCTTCGCTGGAAGGCGCACTCGGACGGCTCCCACGAGGGATCTCTGGAGGAACGCGATCGCAGGATCGAGACGGATCTGCAGGTGTTCTATGCACCGGCATCCGGACCTATCGAGATCCGAAGCATGGCCTCTCGCCGGGTGGGGTTCGGCGGATCCTTTGTCGTCACGCTGCGACCGGGCGCCGCGAGCGAGACCGCCGAGTCGCTGCCGCGCGACGTGGTGTACGTGCTCGACACCTCCGGGAGCATGAAGGGGGTCAAGATGAGCCAGGCGAGGAGCGGCTTGAACGACTGCCTGGCGCGTCTGAACCGCCGAGATCGGTTTGGTGTTATCTGGTACGGCGGCGAGGTTCACACCTGGCGTCCGGGCATGTCCGAGGCACAGCCTCGGCACGTCAACGCCGCGCGACGTGCCGTCTCCGGTCTCCGCGCCGCCGGCAAGACCAACATCCACGCCGCACTCCAGGCGGCTCTCGAACTCCTCGGTTCGGGGACCCGCCCCGCGTCGATCGTGTTCCTCACCGACGGCCTGCCTACCGCCGGAGTCACATCGCCTCAGCAGATCAAAGCAGCATTTCGCGCCGCAAACCGACGCCACGCCCGGCTCTTCGCCTTTGGCGTGGGATACGACGTGAACGTTCCGCTGCTGGATAGCCTGACTTCGGAGAACCATGGGGATGCCGACTACGTCCGACCTGGAGACAACCTTGCCGCGGTGCTGACCTCATTTGCCGAGAAGCAGGCGGATCCGGTGATGACGAATGTAAAGCTCGCCGTCGAGGGGGTGGAGGCGGTGGATGTGATCCCGAAGGAGCTTCCGGATCTGTTCAAGGGCGGCGAAGTCGTGGCGGTTGGCCGTTATGTGCGACCGGGCAGAGCCGTGATCCGAGTCTCCGGAGTGTCTGGCTCCAGGCCGCTCTCGTATCAGACCGTTGCAGAATTCCCCGCTGGAGAAAGCTCGTTTGACTTCACCCACCGGCTTTGGGCGCAGAAGCGAATCGGTACTCTCCTGGATGAGATCCGACTCAAGGGGCCCCGACCGGAGCTGGTTCAGCAGGTGACCGAGCTGAGCCGGGAGTTCGCCATCGTGACCGACTACACCCGAGACCTTTTGAACGAGCGGGTGGAACTGGATCTGAAGAGTCAGAGCGGCGCGCTGAGTGCCGGCGTGGAAGCATACCGGATGCTGCCGAGTGGCGCCGCGGCGGCCTCGCAGTCGGTCAACCATCGCTCCCTTAGAACCCAGAATCAGCTCTACCAGGGTCGGTACCGCAATGAACAGAACGTAGAGACCGAAGTTACGGCGGCGCGTCAGGCTGGCGCCCATTCGCAGTTCATGCGCGGCGGCTACTGGACGGATCCGGCGTGGAAGTCCCAGTCGAGCCCCATTGCCGTTCGTCGGTTTTCGGCGGCTTACTGGGAAATCCTAAACCGTCGCCCGGATCTGGCAGAGCCGCTGTCCGCCGGCAAGCTGGTTCGACTTCGCCTCGGCCGGGGGCAGTTGGAGATCGGAGACACGGGGCAGGACGCGCTGACCCCCGCACAGCGGAACTCGCTCTTCTCGGGGATCGGGCTCGGAGTCGATCTGGGCCCGGGGGCGGGTTCCGCGCTGGCGGCGGCTGCGGCATTTGCATGCGCACTGGCCCTCTGGAGAGGGGTTTCGCTCCGTAGATTGAGGTAGGGCGCCGTCTCACCGCCGGCAGAGTCTAGCGGTGCTGCAGGGCGATCACGGCGTGAATCGCCGCCGCCGTCCGCTCGGGCTCGAGATGGAAGCTATCCGTGGAGGCGACTTGCTCGGCGAGGCTGGGGATGTGCAGGAATCCGACTCGGACGGGCGCCCGGCTCCGTGAGGCGCGCTGAAGCGAACGGTACAGCACGTGATTGCAAAGATAGATGCCCGCATCCGTGCTCACGCGGGCCGGGATCCCCGCGGCCCGAACGGCGGCGGCGGCGGACTCGGTGTCCAGAGTCGCCTCAAGAGACTCCGGGCCCTCTGCATCAATCGGCGACACACCCCGGGAAAAACCTTCCCGGTGGTCGGCCAGGTATCGGCGGTTCGTGGCGATCTTCTCGACACGGATTGAGTCGGAGCCGGCGGCCTGACCGGTGTGGAGGATGAGATCGGCCGATTCAATCGACAGCGCGGCATCCACTGCCCGGGTGTCGGCGCCGTAATTCACAGGAAGAGTCAGGAATCTGAGATCGAAGTCGTCTCCCCACCGCGCCATGAAGGTTCGACATCCCTCCAGGCTGGCATTCAGCCCGGTGTCGTCGAATGGCTCGAACGCGGTGAGGAGAACGATCATTCAGCGCGCCCGAGTCAGGCTACCAATTGCTTGTCAAACCGCTGAAGCAGGGACTGAGGGACGACCTTTGCGTCGCGTCCGGTGAAAACCACCGTTGCCGATGAGTCCAACAGTCGGGTGTGGGCGCCAGTCAACCAACTGTCCAGGTGTCCGACCAGCATCTCAGCCTGTCCGGCGCGGCCGGCTTTCGCCAGGGCGCGATCCAGCTTATCCAGGTAAACCACCGTGTCCTTCTGCGCCTCGCAGATTCGAAGAAGATTGTCCAGTTGCCTCGCCGGCTCGTCGTAGTCCATCAACTCGGTGAGGTCACAAATCAGCACGCGCCGTCCCAGTCGATGGGCCAAGCGTCCCACGGCGGCTGCCTTGCCGCTCCCGGAAGGCGCCACGATGAGAACGGTCGCGTCGGTTGCGCCGATCGAGCGCAGCCACTCGTCCAGGCCGGCAATCTCTACCGACCCCTCTAGCTCTTCCGCCTGGATGTTACGAAATTGCATCCGTGTCCTCTACTCCTGCCCAACCTGGGCCACATGAACGGGTTCCGTGGAACCAACCGGACTCCCTCCCGCACTCTCAGTACGAAGAGGAGTAACCAATGGCCTCGATGGGTTGTCCAAATCTTAGCATTCCCAGTGTAACCTGCCTCGGTATCCAGAACGTTTTACACCTTGGATGTCGCCAGGCTAGGTTGATTGATGAGATTCAGTGTTTTGGTGGCGTCGATGGGGTTCTCCCTGGAGGGTGGGCCGTATGGATCACGAACAATCTACTTCTCGGAGCGCGGCAACAGTTCAGCGTTGGGAAGACTTGAGTCGGCGTCCGCACGCCGATGCGCCCCGGGGGTTGCCCTACCCCATCCATAAGCGCTTGCTCTCCGCCCGAGAAGAGGTCCTTCTGGCGGAGCGAGCTCGGATCGGGGATGGTCAGGCCCGGCAGGCGATGATGGACGCCAATATCCGCCTGGTGATGAGTGTGGCGCGCCGCTACTCCTGCAAAACGCTGACCTTCGAAGATCTCGTGCAAGAGGGGATTCTGGGTCTTCTTCAGGCGATCAACAAGTTTGATGCGGCCCGAGGCAATCGCTTCAGCACCTATGCGACTTATTGGATTCGGCAGGCGATCGTTCGGGCTATCGAGAAGCAGGACCGCATCATTCGCCTTCCGGTCTATGGCTGTGATGCCGCGCGGCGCGTGGAGCGAGCCAACCGCCTGCTCACGGATTCACTCGGGCGGTCACCCAGCTTTGAAGAACTTGCGAAGGAGACTGAGCTTCCCGTCAGGTTGGTGCGAACCATAACTCAGCACGCCCAGGAACCGCTCTCGCTGGACATTCTTGTTGGCGATAGTGAAGATACGATGTTCGGCGATCTTGTGACGGACAGCACAGCCGAGGATCCTGCGGACACCGCCCTGGGCGTCATGGAGCGGGACGCGCTCCTGGAACAGGTGGGTTCCCTGGAGCCTCGGGAGCAGTGGGTCATCGCCCGCCGCTTCGGTCTGCTCGATGGAAGAGTGCATACTCTGAAAGAGATCGCCGAACAACTGGAGATGTCGCGAGAGGGCGTGCGCCACGTGCAGTTGCGTGCGCTCAAGAAGCTTCGAGACGCGCTGAGAACTGCGGGAACAATGCCGGCGTAGGCCGGTTCGAGGTTCTGCACGGATCCACGCCGAATGAAGCCGCGGCCAGGCATTCACGAAAGGCGTCAGGTCGATGCGGAGCTTCTCGGGTATCACTCTCTTTCCCGCTCTTGTGCTCGGTTTGGTGTTCGCTCCGTCGGTGTCGGCACAGAAGTCGCTCGACGCGTTCGCGCAGACCGCGCTTCAAGACCTTGCTGCTTCGGTGGATGTGATTTCCAAGAACGATCGCGAACTCTCGAAGATCGGCAAGGGCTATGTCGACGTCTACGGGCTCACCAGCCAGGAACTCTGGGTCAAGGATCCGGATCGAGTCGTCTTTCAGGGGAAGAAGGGAATCCTCACCCTTCGGTACGTCACCAATCCACCGCGAAAACTGACCGAGGTCGCCACGCTCCGGATCCGAAAAGTCGAGGACATCTCGAAGGAGCCCGGAAAGGGCGACAGCATCGCCGATTTCGGTGTGGTCACCCGGAACTGGGCCACGAAGGTGCAGTCGAAATGGCTGCGGGTGGAGCAGCGCGACGGCAAAAGTCTTCAGGTGTTTGAAGTGTGGGAGGCCAGCGACCCCCTCTACAAGAACACCATCTGGATTGATCCCGCCACGCGCACTCTCGTCGAGCGTATCGCCCATCACCGCAATCCCAACAAGCCCGGCTTCAAGAAGCGGTTTGTCTTCTCCGAACCGAAGCAGTATTCGGGAGCGTGGGTGCCGACACGGGTGGACCTCTACAATGGGGAAGGCAAACTGGCGGCATCCATGCGATACGAGAGCATTCGGGTGAATTCCGGTCTGCAGGACAAACTCTTTTCGTTCTAGCCGGCGCGCCCGCGGGGGATCGAGTTCTGGCAGCGACGAGCGGGCGGCTCGAGGTGATCACCGGGCCGATGTTCAGCGGAAAGTCGACGGAGTTGCTCAGGCGGCTCCGTCTGGCGCAGATCGCCCGCAAGCGAACTGCGGCGTTCAAGCACGCCTCCGACGTCCGATATTCTGAGGACGAAATTGCGACACACGCCAAACAGCGGGGGTGGGCGATGTCGGCTACCACGGCCCAGGAGATCCTGGAGGCGTGGCACGGCCGGCCGCGGCGGTGGTGGGGATCGACGAAGTGCAGTTCTTCGATGTCGACGTGATCCCCGTCGTGGAAATGCTGGTGGAGCGGGGAAAGCGGGTCATTGTCGCGGGGCTGAACCAGGACTCCTTCGGCCGGCCGTTCGGACCGATCGCGGAGTTGATGGCCCGGGCGGATGATGTGTTTCTCACTCGCGCGGTGTGCATGGTCTGCGGTGAAGATGCGACCCGGACCTATCGCAAACCCGGAGCCGAACTGGCGCAGGTTCTGATCGGCACGGAGCATGAATACGAGGCTCGGTGTCGCCGATGCTGGTACGACGGCGAGCGTGCCAAGGCGTTGGTCAAATCGACGGAGTTTGAGGGATGAGGCCCCAGGGGCACATCTCTGACCACAGAGAAGTCGGCTGGGATGAGCCGGGGTTAGGTGTCAGCATCATGAAAACGAACAGCCCCAAGCGGGGGAGCGGGAACGTCGGGCGATTCACGCCGGGGATGTTGGGGATCGCGGGCGCCGGACTGCTGATGGCGGTGGCGTTCGAATCGTCTGCGGCGCCGCCGAAGGCGCGGCCAGCGGGCAAGCGACCCAGCGCTCCTGCGGCGGCGCCCGCAGTGACGGCGTCGGTTCCCCGCTACAACCGCGATGTGCGGCCCATCCTGTCCGAGAACTGCTTCGCCTGCCACGGGCCCGACTCCGCGGCTCGAAAAGCCGAGCTGCGGCTGGATCGGCGGGAGCAGGCGGTGCAGCCGCGCGGCGGCCGGTTCGTCATCCAGCCGGGCAAGCCGCAGGAGAGTGAACTCGTCCGCCGCATCCTCGGTCAGGGCCCCGTGATGCCGCCGGCGGCCACACACAAGACGCTCACGGCGGCCCAGATCGACACGCTGAAGCGGTGGATCGCTGCCGGCGCGCCCTATGAGAAGCACTGGTCGTATCTACCGCCCGTGCGTGCCGCCCTGCCCGCCGTCAAGAACGCCGCGTGGTGTCGGACCCCGGTGGACCGTTTCGTGCTTGCCTCGCTGGAGCGCGCCGGCTTGAAGCCCGCGCCGGAAGCCGACCGCCGAACGCTCGCTCGGCGCCTCAGCCTGGATCTCACCGGACTTCCGCCGGATCCCGCGCTCGTGGAGCAGTTCGTCGCCGACACAGCGCCGAACGCCTACGAGAAGTTGGTGGATCGGTTGATGGCCATGTCGCAGTGGGGTGAGCACCGCGGCCGCTACTGGCTGGACGCCGCACGCTACGCCGATACGCACGGGATCCACTTCGACAACTTCCGGGAGATGTGGACCTATCGCGATTGGGTGATTCGCGCGTTCAACGCCAACAAGCCGTTCGATCAGTTCACCATCGATCAGTTGGCGGGCGATCTGCTGCCCAACCCGACGATCGATCAGGTGGTGGCGACCGGCTTCAATCGCTGCAACATCACCACCAATGAGGGCGGCGCCATCGCGGATGAGTACCTGGTGCTCTACAACCGCGACCGGACGGAAACCACCTCGCAGGTCTGGCTCGGCACGACCGCCGGCTGCGCGGTGTGCCATGACCACAAGTTTGATCCGCTTTCGCAGCGCGAGTTCTACCAGATGGCGGCGTTCTTCAACAACACGACGCAGGCCGCCATGGATGGGAACATCCGGGATACCCCGCCGGTGCTGACGGTGCCGCGACCCGAGGATCGGGACCGCTTTGAAGCCATCCGAAAGGAACTGGATCCGGCACGCAAGGCGATGGACGAGCGGCGCAAGGCGGCCCGTCCGGAGTTCGATCGCTGGGCCGGCACGGGCGAGGCGGCGGCGGTTCGCGCCACCATTCCAAACTCGGGCCTACAACTTCGGATTCCTCTGAATGAGGAGCGCGGCAAATCGCTGGATTACCGCTTCAATGATCGACGCTCCAGCGTTCAAACGCTGGCGGAGCCGGGACACATCGCGGGTCAGGTATCGGACTTCGCCTGGGTGCAGCGAGCCGGCGCCAGCCCGGCGATTCCCGAGGCGGGCGATTTCGACAGCGGTCAGTCTTTCAGCTATTCGGCCTGGGTGCGACTGCCTCGCATCGACCGCACGGGCGCCGTGATGTCGCGCATGGACACTGCCTCGAAGCACCGCGGTTGGGACATGTGGGTGGAGCGTGGGCAGATCGGCACGCACATCGTCAACGCGTGGCCGGACAACGCGATCAAGGTCGTCACCCGGGAGAAGGTGCGCGCCAACCGCTGGTATCACGTCTGCATCACCTACGATGGCTCCTCCAAGGCCACGGGCGTTCGTATCTATCTCGATGGACAGCCCGTCGAGGCGCAGGTGCTCTCGAACAGCCTGGAGGGCAGCATTCGTTCCCGGGTTTCCTTCAAGGTCGGCCGCCGCGATGTGGGCGAGGATCTGGAAGGGGCGGGGATCCAGGAAGTGCGTCTCTACTCGCGGGCGCTGTCTCCGGGAGAGGCGGGAGCCCTCGCTCGGGGGACTCGAGCCGCTTACCTGGTGTCGCAAGGCGCCAAGCTGAAGGTCGCGGAAAAGGACGAGCTCTTCGAGTGGTGGCTCCCCGCGATGGATGCCGAGTATCGCCCCCTGGCTTCTCGTGCCGCCGCTCTGGAGACCGAGGACCGGGAGATCCGGGCCCGCGGCAGCATCGCCCATGTGATGAATGAGAAGAATGAAGAGGCGATGGCCTACATCCTCTTCCGCGGCGAGTACGATCGTCGCAAAGACCCGGTGAAGCCGTCCACGCCGGAAGCGCTGCCCCCGTTCCCAGCGGACTTCCCGAAGAACCGGTTGGGATTTGCGCGCTGGCTGCTGTTGCCGGAGCACCCGCTCACCACTCGCGTTACCGTGAACCGCTTCTGGCAGGAACTCTTCGGTACCGGGCTGGTGCGCACCGCCGGCGACTTCGGCGTGGCGGGAGAACTGCCGTCGCACCCCGAGCTTCTGGACTGGCTGGCCGTGGACTTTCGGGAAGGCGATTGGGACGTCAAGCGGTTCTTCAAGATGCTGGTCACTTCGGCCGCCTACCGGCAGGCCGCAGTCACCACTCCGGAGAAGCGGCTCAAGGATCCGCAGAACCGGCTGATCTCGCGAGGTCCGCGCTTCCGAATGGATGCGGAGATGGTGCGGGATTATGCGCTTGCCTCGAGCGGTCTGCTGACCCGACAGATCGGCGGCCCGAGCGTCCGACCGTACCAGCCCGACGGCGTGTGGGAGGCGGTCGCGATGATCGGATCGAACACCCGGGATTATCGCCGGGACACCGGCGACAATCTCTATCGCAGGAGCCTCTACACCTTCTGGAAGCGCGCTGCGCCGCCGGCCTCATTGGATATCTTCAACGCGCCCAATCGGGAGACGTGTGTCGTTCGCCGGGAGCGCACCAACACACCGCTTCAGGCGCTGGTGACGATGAACGATCCGCAGTTCGTTGAAGCTGCTCGTGTGCTGGCGGAGCGGGCGCTGAAGGAAGGCGGCTCCACCGCGGACAGCCGTCTGGACTTCGTCGCCCGCCGGGTGCTGGCCCGGCCGTTCCGGGCGGATGAACTTCCCGTGGTTCGCAAGACGCAGGAAGAGCTTCTGGCCTGGTACCGGGAGCGCCCCGAAGATGCGCGGAAGCTGATTGCCGTGGGCGACAAGAAGGCGGACTCGGCGATGGATCCATCGGCTCTGGCGGCCTGGACCATGCTGGTCAATCAGGTGCTCAACCTCGACGAGGTGGTCTGCAAGTAGCCCCACGGTCCTCGAGCCCTCGAGGACCGGGTGCGGAGACACAGAAATGATGAAGGACGGATTTTCGGGGATCACCGGCCACGATGTCGAAGCCGGCATCGAGGACTGGGTGCGGCTCGAAACGCGACGGCAGTTCTTCCGGCGGGGTGGAAGCGCGCTGGGAATGGCGGCCCTTAGCGTGTTGGGCGCCGAGGCCGCACAGGCGGGTCAGGCCGTCGGCGCCGCTCAGCCGAAGCTGCCGCCGTACTTCCTGCCGGGCCGGAAGACGCGGGCCAAGCACGTCATCTACCTGCATATGGTCGGAGGTCCGCCACAGATGGACCTGTACGACTATAAGCCGGTGATGCAGGAGTACTACGACAAGGATCTGCCGGACAGCGTGCGGATGGGGCAGCGTCTCACCACGATGACCTCCGGTCAGGCACGGTTTCCGATCGCGCCGTCGAAGTTCAAATTCGCACGCCACGGCAAGAGCGGCATGTGGGTGAGCGAGCTTCTCCCCCAAACGGCGAAGATGGTCGACGACATGTGCTTCATCCGGTCGATGCACACCGAGGCGATCAACCACGAGCCGGCCATCACCTACATGCAAACCGGCAATCAGGTGACGGGGCGGCCATGTCTTGGCGCCTGGACCTCTTACGGGTTGGGGTCGGGGAACCAGAACCTGCCGACGTTTGTGGTGCTCGTGGCCAATCCGACGAACACCGAGCAGGTGCAGGCCATCTCTGCCCGACTCTGGCAGTCGGGATACCTGCCGGGGGAGCACGCGGGGGTCTCGTTCCGATCCAGCGGCGACCCGATCCTCTACATCAACAATCCGGACGGCGTGTCGTCGGAGGTTCGGCGAAAGACGCTGGATGGTCTCCGCTCCCTCAACGAGCTGAACTACAAGATCGTGGGCGACCCGGAGACTCACACCCGTATTCAGCAGTACGAGCTGGCGTTCCGGATGCAGTCCAGCGTGCCGGAGTTGACGGACCTGAAGTCGGAGCCGGAGTCCACCTTCAAACTCTATGGCGAGGAAGCCCGGAAGCCTGGGAGCTTTGCCCAAACGGCCCTGATGGCGCGGCGGATGGTGGAGCGGGGTGTTCGGTTCATTCAGGTCTACCTGAACAACTGGGACACGCACTCCAATGTGGCCGGGAGACTGCCCAGCCAGTGCCGCGATGTGGATCAGGCCTGCTGGGGGCTGGTGCAGGACCTGAAGCAGCGGGGGCTCTTCGACGACACGCTCATCCTCTGGGGCGGTGAATTCGGCCGGACCATCTACTCGCAGGGTGGACTCTCTCGAGAGAACTATGGTCGCGATCATCACCCACGCTGCTTTACCATGTGGATGGCCGGGGGCGGCAGTCGCGGCGGACAGATTTACGGCGAGACGGATGACTTCTCGTACAACATCGTGAAGGATCCGTGCCACATCCACGACTTCCACGCCACGGTGCTGCACCTGCTGGGAATCGACCACGAGCGCTTCACCTACAAGCACCTCGGTCTCGATCAGCGCCTCACCGGCGTGGAGGCCGCCCGGGTGATCCCTGAGTTGGGGGCCTGACGTTCGGCGCACCTGGGTTGCCGGTGCACGGCGTGACGGGCGGGCAGGGTCCCCGCCCGCCCGCCTGGAGCGGATGGATCTGCGGCGCTACCGGAGGGGTATGAACTTCTGGACGCGCTTGTTCCCTACCTCGCACACGTAGAGGGCGCCCTTGTCGTCGACGCTGAGCAGGTGGGGGAGATCGAACTTGCCGAGTTCGGTTCCCTTGCCGCCCCAGCTTGCGAGCTTCTTTCCGGCGGGATCGTAAAGCGATACGGTGTTCGCGATGCCGTCGCTCACGATGACGCGTCCATCCGCCGTGACGTGGAGGCCATAGGGCCGCCCGACGTGGGTCCACTGCTCCAGGAACGCTCCTTCGGTGGTGAAGAACTGGATCCGTGCATTCTCTCGATCCGCAACCGCTACACGGCTCCGTGAGTCGATCCGGATGGAGTGGGGGAGATTGAACTCTCCGGGCCCGGTGCCCTTCTTACCCCATGCGCGAACGAAGCGGCCGTCGCGATTGAACTGCGCAACGCGGGAGTTTCCGTAGCCGTCGGCGATGTAGACATCACCGTTCGGGGTGAACGCCACATCGGCCGGCCGGTTGAAGTGCTCGGGATCGCCTCCTGAAACGCCCTTCATGCCGAGCGTCAAGAGCTTGCGACCCTCCGGCGAGAACTTCATCACGCGATGATCGGCGGAGTCGGTGAGCCAGACGTTTCCCTGCGCGTCGACGCGGCATCCGTGCGGGAGCGTGAACTCCCCGGATCCCCACGAGCGCAGGAGCTTTCCGTTCCGATCCAGCACCAGCACGGGCGGCTGGGCTCGTTGAAACACATAGAGTTCCCCGCCGGGACCGGTGGCGCACGCCGAGACCGCCGCACTGCCGTAAGCAGGCAGGGTGGTTGGATTGGGCGGCCAGTCGGGCGAGGGCTGGAAGTTGCCCTGGGCAAGTACCGCGAGCGGCGCCGCCAGCAGTAGGGCCGAGGTCCACCGGCGGGCTCGGGTCGAGAGTGTTCTCAGGGCCATTCCGTTCGCTCCTTTGCTGCCTGGGGCCTCACGCGTCCTTCGGGACTTCGGGATGGCTTCGCTTCCAGACGTCGTATTCCTTCAGCAGTTGCGTGCCCCAGTCGCCGTACCAGGCATAGCCGGTGCGGCGCTCCTTTTCGATTTCGGAGAACTGAAACCGGATGATGCCGTCCCGACCGCTGAAGATCGGCCGGTTGGTCTCGATCTCGTAGAACCGCGCCCACAGGGGCGGCGCCGCCGGATCGGCCACGACGATGCGATCGCCGTCTCTGCGCTCGACGCGAATGCCGGTGAGTCGAGCGGACTCGAACCACCGCGCAGCCGCATGGACCGACTGCACCACCTCGCGGCTCGGAGCCTGCAAACTCATCAACAGCCGGGCGACGCCGGCGCTCTCCGACCCGCTGAGCGAGGCGTGCTCGTAGGCGCGTCCCTTACGAGGCTCGAGGGTGATCTCATCATGCTGGGCGCACCAGACCGTGGCCAGCCCCTTCACGCGGATCTGACACTTGAGGATGCAGACGATCCCGTGAGCGAAGGCGTCGGCCGCCCGGCGACGGCGATCTCCGTCGAGGTGGGAGAATTCCGTCGAGTTCGCCAGGTCGCGCACAAACTCCATCAGGTTGCTGGAGGTGCTGTCGTTGAAAGTGATGTGGCGGTGATAGCTCGTCTTCGGCGGAGGGTAGTACTGGGGCCAGCCTCCGGTGGGGTATTGCGCCTTCAAGACCACGTCGATTCCCCTGAGAACCGCGGTCCGTTGGGGCTCGCTGCCGGTCGCCTGTCCGGATCGATTCAGGAAGCGGATCTCCCCGAGACTGGCGCCGTTGTCGAAGGTGCCGCTCAATCGCCGGGGGTCGCCGACGTACTTCATGGCCGAGCTGTCTTGGTTTTTCGGCCAGGAGCCTTCCGGCGACTGATGGCTCAGGATGTTCTCGGCGATCCGAGCGGCTTCTTCCGACCGGAACCACTCGTCGGGTCGGCCCGAGTAGCGCTTCCACTCGAATCCGGCGGCGGAAACCGGGGATGCGCTGCCGAGGAACTGGGCCGCTGCCCCCAGCAGCAGCGCTCGGCGGGTGGCGCTGTAGCTCGGATCAGCGGGTCGGAGCTCCGGGTTGCGTTCGTCGGGTGTCATGAGCGGGACCTCGCCGCGGAGGGCGATCGCCGGGCCGGGGGCATTTCCAGGATCTGTCCGTCGGCCAGGAGCCGGGCCTGCAGATCGGAGTAGGAGAGGGCCTGCACGGGAATGCCTCGATCGAGGGCGAGGCAGGCGGCGGTGGCGGCAGATTGACCGAGGATCATGAACACCGGCTCCATCCGAATGGAGCCGTAAGCGATGTGGGAACTGGAAACGCACACGGAAACGAGCAGGTTGTCGGCCTGGCCCGGCTTTGGCACGAGCGAGCCGTAGGAGATCTGGTAGGGGCCGCCGGTGGAGACGCCGATGTCGCCCTCATTCTGCACGGAGCCGTCCGGCGTGACGTACCGCTGCACGTTGTGGGAGTCGATGGTGTAGGAACCCATTCCCACCGGCTCGGGGGTGGGCCGGCGCTTCTGCAGTTCGTTCTCGGTCATCACATAGCGGCCGATCATCCGACGCGCCTCCCGAACATAGATCTGGTGCGGCCAGCCGCTGCGGTCGGTGAACTCATCCTTCGCCAGACCCCAGGGGCTCATCGCGGCTCGCACATCCGCGGGCACGCGGGGATCGTTGGCCATGAAGTAGAGCAGTCCGCGCTGATACTGCTCGTGCTCCCGCAGGATCTCTCGCCGCCGGCTGTAGGTCGCCTCGGGGTAGTCGTAGTTCCGGCCGATGTTGTCGCTGCTGAAGGGACCGTGGTTGTTTGTGTCCGTCTTGCGGTTCGGGATCGGATCGTACTTGTCGAAGAGTTCGCGCCAGCCGCCATTCAACACCCGCAGGAGCAGCTCGTACTGCCCGGCATCGTAGCCGTGGGGCTTTTCGAAGGGGATGCGATTGGGGGCGTGATCGGTCATGCACAGGCGATAACAGTACGCCTGGATGCGTCGGTCGCCATCGCCGTAGCTGCCCGGCGGGTCGGCGCTGACTCGGGGCAGCACGCCGCTGGCGGGATCGCCGGGGGTGCGGTACGGGCTGACCGGCGTCTTCAAGACTCCGAAGTGATGCCGGTGGTGGAGCACCCCGGTCTGGATCCCGTTCCACCGCTCGTCGTAGACGCTCCGGGCCTCCCGGCCCACGTGGAAGTCGACCCGCGCGGCGGCCATCAGATCGCCTTCGTAGGTGGCATCGATGAACATCCGCGCGGTGAAGGTCTTCCCGTTCAGGGTGCGAATGGACGTGATCCGCCCTCCAGATCGCTTCACGCCATTCTTGCGGTCGAGCCAGTGGTCGCGGTGGACCGGGATCTGGTGTTCGCGGATCAGGTCTTCGAACACCTGCTCGGCCACGTGGGGCTCGAAGATCCACATGGTTCGCTGGGCGCCGTCGATGGCGGGCGTGCCCTGCCCCTGGTTGCCGTACTCGCTCTTCTTTTGCCACTTCCAGGCGGCATCCGAGTCGTAGTGACGCCAGATGCGATGGTAGAACTCCCGCGAGAGACCGCCAATGACCGCCTTGTTGCCGGTATCGGTGAACCCCAACCCTCCGGAGGAGAGGCCTCCGAGGTGGACGTCCGGTGAGACGATCACCACCTTCTTGCCCATCCGGCGCGCCTGAACCGCTGCTGTGACCGCGGAGCTCGTGCCGCCATAAACCAGGACGTCCCACTCCGGCTCCGGGCTTGCCTCGTCGGCCTGGGCGGTCGACAGCGAGGGCGCCGCCGCGGAGAGCAGCATGAGCTGTGCAAACCGTCTTCTTGGCCAGGTCATGGAACGGATTTCCTTGTGACGGGAGGCTGCCAGGGTGTTCGGCCCCCGTCTTGAATTCGAAGCTGCAGCGCTGAACGGAGCTCGGCGAGTCGGGCCGGCTGTCGGTTGGAAAGGTCGGTGGTCTCGTAGGGGTCCGTGGCGAGATCGTAGAGTTCCGCGCGGCCGAACGGGCTGTCGAGCACCAGTTTCCAGTTCTTCCGGATGAGTGCTTCAATGGTTTTCCCCCCGTAGGCCGGTCCACCCTCCCGCCGAACAAAATAGAGATCCCGCTCCGGCACGGCCTGCAAACCGGTTGTCAGCTCCTTCAGGATGCTGATGCCGTCTCGATCCGCTCCAGCAGGGGCGCCGGCGGCCTCGCAGAGGGTGGGAAGGAGATCCATGGTCACGGCGGGCCACCGGCTCTTGCGCCCCGCCGCGATCCGGCCGGGCCAGCGCACCACGGCGGGCACGCGCAAACCGCCCTCGTACATGTGCTCCTTCCCGCTCCTCCACGGACCATTCACCGCACCCGTCTGGAGGCGCCCGCCGTTGTCGGAGGTGAACACCACCAGCGTGCGGCGCGTGAGATCGAGCCGATCCAGCATATCGAGGACCCGCCCGATGCCGCTATCCATGTGCTCGATCAGCGCCACGAGACCGGCCCGACGGCCGTCGAGCTGGGGCCGGCTCCTTCGGACGCGAGCCAGCCAGTCCGGCGGAGGCTGAATGGGATCGTGGGGCGCGTTGTAGGCGAGGTAGAGGAAGAATGGCCGGGCCGAGCGGCTGCGGTCCTTCAGGTAGTCAATGGCCCAATCGGTGAACAGATCGGTGGCGTGGCCGGTCGGGGCGATCTCTCGCTCGTTTCGGCGCATGTAGTTCTTGCCGTGGCGAAGATGGGTGTTGTAGTCGTCCATCATGTCGCCCAGGAAACCGTGGAACACATCGAAGCCGCGAGCGTTCGGGGTGTTGGGTCGCTCGAGACCGAGATGCCACTTGCCCACCATTCCGGTGTGGTAACCCGCGCGCTTCAGGAGGCGCGGCAGCAGCTCGGGCCCGGGTGAGAGGAAGCCCCAGGAGTTTTCCGGCGCGGTGCGAATGACGCCCGGTACGCCGACCCGATCCGGATAGCATCCGGTCATCAGCGACGCCCGAGTTGGAGAGCAGACCGGGCAGTTGGCCCGAAACTCGG
The DNA here is from genome assembly GCA_005798285.1 of Actinomycetota bacterium. Taxonomy (GTDB): domain Bacteria; phylum Armatimonadota; class SYMT01; order SYMT01; family SYMT01; genus F1-80-MAGs030. The sequence goes on along the minus strand of SYKE01000200.1, from coordinate 4,868 downwards.
AGAGCTCGGCGCCCTCTCGGTACAGACGATCGAGGGCGGGAGTCTGCAGATCGGGCGTGCCGAATGCGGAGTAATCGCCCCGTCCCTGATCATCCGTCAGAATGACCACGATGTTGGGCGGATCCACGGACTGCGAACGGGCCGTGTCTGCGGTCGCGAGCGCCGCGAGGACCGCCATCGCCGGGAATGCCCCTGTCCTGCCGATGCCGAACCGCCCCCGGCAGCGCGGCCCTTCGACTCGGAATCTGTTGATCGTGATTGGCATGGGTGTCTCTCTCGGGGCGCGACGACCGGATGAACCGACTCTGGGGCATCGGCGCCGTCGCTGCCGCTCCCCTGTTGTCCGTGGAACCCGCGACCTCCGCCAAAACAGCGCCTGGAGCTCCGATGAGTGTGGGTTATCCCCAATCTCCTCGGGCGCCGCCTTCCGGCTGCAGAGGGCCCGAGGGGAACCGCTGCAGCACGACGGAGTGTGCTTGCCACATGGAGTCCAGAGGCTGCCGCTGCCGCTCCCTGCCGACCGGTTCCCCGCGCTGCGTGGCGCCGCGCTCCGAGTAAGAAACTTGGACACGGGGCTCCAAAACGTAGACTCCGCCAATTTCAGCGTGGTTGAGCGGCGAAAACTACGGAACAATCTCTTAGTCGTGTATCGACGTGGCCCCGGGTGTGCCTGTCCTTCTTCAGTTAGGGGGGTGGGCTCATCACGCAAGAAATGTGAAAAGAGATATGCGACTGTAGCGGTCATGCAGTCTGAGTCCCGGATTTGGATTGATAGTGAACTATCAGACGAGGTGGGTTGACATTATTGAAGATGAAGGTGCGGCCCGTGATGCGAAACGACCTGGTGGTTGTGCCTCCTGGCAGTCATCACAGGAGATGTGCAATGTGCCAACGGTTCAGCGGATGGATGAAGATCGCCTGCCTGTTCGCCTCCGCAGCGGTGGTGAGTGCGGCCCATCCGGCGGGCGGGACGGGATCGTCGACACAGAAGTTGGTGCAGATCCAACTCGGCGGGGTTGATGTCGCCTTCGTCCGGGTACCCGGGGGTGAGTTCGTGATGGGCTCCGATCGTCCCGAGCCTCTGCGGCGGCAGTGGGATGACGACCAGTATCCAGGTGTAGAGATGCGTGCGCTTCGTGTTCGCGTCACTGGCTTCCTCATGTCACGGACTCTGGTTACCCGGGGGCAGTACCGACCCTACTGTGTGGCGACGGGCGCCAATGAGTGGTTCCCCGGAACAGCAACCGCAGAGCACCCCGCGAATTTCGTAACATACGAACATGCACGAGGCTACGCGGTGTGGGCCACTGGCGAACTTCGTCGCCAGGGATTGAAGGGGGTGATCCGTTTGCCCTGGGAGGTCGAGTGGGAGTACGCCGCGCGGGGCATTCACTCCGGAGTTGGTGGTCAGCCACGATGGATGTATGTTGACGGTCCGGAGGGTGGGGAGCCTGATCCGGGGAGCCGCGCGGCAACAGGGGCTCAGGGTGAGGCGACGGAGGCGCGCCAGGGGGACGGTCTCTCGTCGGTTCTATCGAGTAGCCCCAATTCTTTCGGGTTATTCAATCTGATGGGAAATGTTTACGAATATTGCGCAGATGCCTGGTCCACAAAGTATCAAATGAGAGGATCGCCTCCCTATCTTGATCCCCGCGTACCCGTTCGTTCACGGAATAGCCTGGTCGTCTGTCGGGGGGGGGGCCGTCCTTCCCCGGTGGAAGACTTCCTGTGGCCTATCGGGTTCCTGAGGAGCAGCGCGGTGACCCAGGAAAGCTGAGGGGGGTGGGCTTCCGGGTGGTATGGGATGAACAGGCTCCCCAGTCTGAAGAGCGGGAGCGGATGAGCGCGAGGTTACGCAAGCGTGCTCGATCGCCGCTTCCTCCGGGTGTGGCGAGTGTTGTCCCCATGCTCTCACGGCCGGTAGAGTTTGCCTCCGTGCCAACCTCGGAGTTTCTGCGGGAGCCCCAGTATGAGCTCGATGCCGCGGGACAGGAAGTCGCCCCCTGGCGAGTGCGACTGGATCCTTATGAGATGAGTCGGCATGAAATTACAGTGGGCCAGTACCTGGAGTTTTGCAAGAGCACACATCGCACGCGTCCCAAACTGCGGCCCGGGCACGATCGACGGGACTTGCCTATCACCGATGTCACCTGGTGGGATGCCGTGGGATTCTGTCGATGGTTGACCGTCCGGATGAACTCGCTCGGCTCACCGGGAATCATCAGACTCCCCTGGGAGATGGAGTGGGAGTTTGCAGCGAGAGGCGGCGAGACCGGTCTGGACGGCCAGCCTGTCCGGACGACCGTCCTGGGTACGACGGCGCCGTCGGACGTGCCAAAACGGGGTTGGTACCATTCGAGTGTACCCACGGAGGTCGGGATGTTCCCGCCAAACGCGCTCGGGATCTACGATCTTGGCGGCAATGTACAGGAGTGGTGCGGGGATCGCGCATTGCCGCTGCGACCGCCACCCAACGGCCTCGCCGTAAACCCGAAAGGGACGAACGCTCCCACAGAGACCTGGCGCATCATTCGCGGCGATTCCTCCTGGCGGGACTATGTGCCGGCGAAGCTGAAGCGGCGGCAATCGGGCCTCTCCACCGACTACGCGCTGTGGGACACAGGCTTCCGAGTGGTTCGGCAACTCTCTTCGGATGCTTCGGCGCAGTTATTACGGAGACGTCCGGACGGGTCGGCGGCTCGGCGCGAGGCGCTGCGGATCATCGAGCACATGCCGGTGTGGTGGACAATCATCAAGAAGCGAGAGCCGAAAGTCACGGCGCAGATCCTGGACTCTCTGAAGAAGCTGGATGAGTTTCACCTGGTCACGCTCCGTTGGGCCATGGACAGGCATCAGGAGCCTGCACGGGGAGACGCCTATGTGGACCATGCGTTCTCAGCGTCGTGTCGGCTGCGGGTTGTGAATCGGTATGTGTTCAACGTCGATCTCAGACGAGACCTGGATCGGGCCTGGCCATTGGGGTTCGACAGTTCCGGCGAGATCACCTTGATCGATGAACCAAGCCAAGGGCCGTATCCCTCCAACTATCCCGACGCCGTTGCAGAGTTCGACCACTTCAAGCGGAAGTTCGGTCGCCGTAAGAGACGGCCATCCGGGATCCCGCCCTCAACGGATCTCATGTGGCCGGCTCGATCAACCCGCCGGAAACGCTCAATCACGGCGGGAGCAGCGCGCTCACGAGGACATGAGAAGATTTGCTCGGAGGCCTGTGGACCCGGAGATCCTTGAGCTACCGGTCTGACGCTCTGCGCACCGCTCTCCAGGACCAGGAAGGCGAAAGGTGACAGGATCCGACTGATGAGACCGCAGTGGAATCTATACCCCGCCCTTCTCGGCATACTTCTCCCCCTGATCGGGATCCTGGCCTTTGGCTGGATCTTGGCTTCCCAATTTCCCCCGGCGCATGCGGAATTTGCCCCGGTCACCAGTCTGTCTCGGGTGGAAGACTGTGTAGGTTTCAAGTTCCCAGCAGGTAGCACACGGGAACACGGGGTCTACAGGCCCCAGTGGACCGGCATGCTGTACTGCAAGGTCCGGCTCTCCCCGTCCGGGCTGACTCAACTGAAATCGGAGCTCTCCATCGGAGAGCATGAGCACCTGGGCGACCGTGAGGGGTTTACGGAATTGATCCGGCCCCATGTCGTTGTGGATCCGGAAGTCCACAGCTCGCGTGAGTACTGGATTGCTGGCGGCGGGAAGGGGGGCTCGGCCTGGACCATGATGATCGTTAACGATGACAAGAGTGCTCCGGCTGCATTCGTCTATTGGTGCAGTTGAAGGGTTTGGCAGGGCTACCTGGTCACCGCTGGGTTCCGCTCTCCCATCGCCCTGCCCACCGTCAAGCTTCCGCTTCGATTGCCGGAACTCCCCGAATGGCTGATAAAGTTTCTCATGATAGAGACGCGACGGAAGCATCATTCATCAGACGGTGTGCATGCGAGGTCTGAGTCGCAACTCCGCAACTGTCGTGCAGTACACCCTCCAGCACCTATTCCGCCGGGATCTCCGATACCGCGCCCGTCGGAATTTCAGAGAGTTGCTGAAGCGGTGTTGACCCCACGGGACGAACGTTTGTAATCGAATTGGGCTGGAGAGGAAGGAACTGATGCTCTTAATGCGACGTCTGCACAGAAGGGATCGCGAGAGACCGATCCGCTTCTTCGAGCGCGAAACGATGCCACCGGTGAGTCTTCTCGGCCGGTCTTGATCGAGAGTCCATCCATTATGCGCGATGAGGGGTAGGGCCGATGCGACACAGGTGGATGATCTATCTTGTGGTGTTGTCGTTGATGTGCATCGTGGGCGTGGTCGTTGAGACCGAGCGTCGACAATCCATCTATGCCAGCCTGGAACTGTTGGAGACAGACGACGCTTTTCCCATCAAGTTGCAGAGTAATTTTATCGATATTCCGCCGCATGTAGCGCCCGCCGTTTCGCGACGGATCCTGGATGCCCTCAAGCAGTGCGACGGACGGGACATTGTGACTCGACTCGGAACGACACCCCTGATGGCGGGCGCCTGGGAGGGCAATGCGGCGCTGGTGGGGGAATGCCTTCGTCAGAAGCATGAGCCAGCAGTGATCGACCGATTCGGACAAACGGCGCTCCACTTTGCGGTGAAGTCCGGTCAGCGGCAGGTGGTTCAGATGCTGGTGGATGCGGGGGCCGATGTTGTTTGTCTGGATGATCTGGGTGAGACGCCTCTGACCCCACGGCGATTTGATTGTCGCTCCGGACAGATTCCATTCGGAAGTATGCTGAAAATGTCGTTTAGCTCTGACTGAGGTCGAAGTTGGGTAGACGTGGAAGAGTCTCCTGAAAACTTCACTCCACAGGAGCACCTCCAT
>SYKE01000199.1 GCA_005798285.1 Actinomycetota bacterium | reverse complement strand
TCGGCGCCCGCGTCAATGGCGCGGCTCCGGAGGTCATCCGAGTTGTAGGCAGTGACCACCATCATCACCGGGGCCTGCGGGAAGTCGGCTCGAACTCGCTCCACGAGTTCCAGCCCATCCATGCGGGGCATCATCCAGTCGGTGATGAGCGCGTCGAACTGCTGTTTCTCTAGCGCCTTGAGAGCTTCGACACCATCTTCCGCCAGCAACACGCTATGCCCGCGACGCGTCAGCGTCCGGGCAAACACCAGTGCGCTGGTGACGTCGTCTTCGGCAACAAGAACGTTCACAGGGGTGAGGGCCTCTTGGGAGTCTCGGCGATGATGGCCACCCTGGCCTCGCCTGGCGAACATCAACCGAGTGCGCCCCAGACGAGTCTCCCACATATATACGATTCCCGGTGTCGAAATTCCTAAACGAAAGCAGGATTGGCAAGACGAGGCGCCGATCCGGGCCCGATGCCGAGGAGAAACGCCCTCGGGATCCGAACGTCCCTTCCGAAGGCGATACCGAGGGGGCCCGGCCAGGGCGATTGGGGGGAGCATGAAGATCCGCAGCGCGCTCTTTGGGGCGACGGGCGCCGCGCTGGTGTTGGGCGGCGTGATGGCCGCGAATCCGGCGGTCTCACAGGTGAACACCGTGAAGCAGATCGGACCGGGAGTTTACTTTCACGAGGGCGATCTGAAGGGCAACGGCCACTGCAACAACGGCTGGATCATCTTCGAAGACTATGTGCTGGTGGTGGACGCCAACTTCCCGTCCGGCGCGAAAGTCATCATTCCGAAGATCCAGGAGCTGACCCAGAAGCCGATTCGCTTTGCGTTCGACACCCACCATCACGGCGATCACGCCTACGCGAACCGGGTTTGGGTGGAGCAGGGCGCCGTACCCGTGGGCCACGTCGGCGTGCTCAAGGAAATGAAGAAGTACGAGTCCGGTCTCTACGGCAACAAGCCCGGACGCTGGGAGGACGCCGCGAAGACCCGCAAGGATGTCGCCGAGAGCCGCCTCCAACCGCCCACGCTGCTGTTCCCGGACTCGATGATCTTCGACGACGGCAAGCTTCGGGTGGAGCTCAAGCACTTCGGCGTGGCGCACACGCATGGGGATGGATGGGCCTGGCTTCCGAAGGAGCGGATCCTCTTCTCGGGAGATGCCTGCGTGAACGGACCCTACAACTACGTCGGCGACGGCAACATCAGCCAGTGGATCCAGACTCTAGCGGCGGCCCGAAAGCTCAATCCGAAGTGGGTGGTGCCGGGCCACGGCCCGATGGCGGACGGCGGCCTGCTGGCGGATCAGCAGAAATACTTCCTCACGCTGCAGACCGCCGGTCAGCGCCTGCTCAAGACGCATCCGAGGCCCGCAGCGGCCCAGGCGCAGGTGGCCACGATCAAGGCTCGGATCCTGAAAGACGCTCAGATCCAGCGCTACGTGGGGGACTTCTTCGAAGCTCAACTCGGGAAGGCCTATGAGGAAGCCGGCGGCAAGGCGTTCCCAAACAAGCGCGCCTCCGCCGACGATCACGATCGTCACGCCTCCCTCCACGCCGCTCCGCTGCGCCGGCTCGGGGCTCCGAGCACCTGGCGAGCGCGACTGGCCCGACAGAGCCGGTAGCGGTTTCGCACTCATCCCGGGGGCGCGGAAACGCGCCCCCGGGATTCCACCACCCGATGACGGGGCGCCGGTCGCCTGCACCGGTTCCCAGTACAGACCTTCGGAGGGAAACGCCCTCTCGCCGCCCAATTAGCCGCCGGTCCGGTCCGGTTCCGAAGGGGGAATTCCGTGGGGGTGAGCGATGTCGAAGCCGACGAATGAGGTGGTGTGCGCCGGGATTCTGGTGGCGGACCACGTCAGCACTCCCATGGATCAACTCCCGCCCGAGGGGCATCTGGTCGCAGTGGATCGGATGTTTCTCCTCACCGGAGGCTGCGCCGCGAACGTCGGCGTGAACATCGCCAAGCAGGGGATCGGCGTCGGCGTCCTGGGCAAGGTCGGGAACGACTTTTTCGGCCGCTTCGTGAAGGAAGATCTGGCCGCTCAAGGGGTCGACACTGGCCTTATCGGCACCTCCGAAATCGAGCAGACCTCCCAGACCATGATCCTGCTCTGTAAGGGTCAGGATCGCCGTTTTGTCCACACCTTTGGCGCCAACCGTGAGTTTCGAGCATCCGACGTGCCCCTCTCGGCGCTGAGCAGTGCAAAGGTGTTGTACCTCGGCGGCTATCTGGTGATGCCCGGCCTCATTCCCGGCGAACTGGCGGAACTCTTTCGCCGCTGTCGAGAGAGCGGGATCCGCACCGTGCTGGATGTCGTGATCCCATCCGGGTTTCGGTACGCTGGAGAGTTGGAGCCGGTGCTCCCCCACACCGATGTCTTTCTCCCCAACGATGATGAAGCGCAGATGCTGACCGGTGAGGTCGAACCGCTCCGACAGGCGGCCGCGCTGCGCCGGGGCGGGGCTGGGACCGTCATCATCACCATGGGGGCGCATGGGCTGCTCGCCGTAGAGGGCTCACGAGTCTTCACGATGCCCCACTTCCCCACCGAGGTGGTGGATCAGACGGGCGCCGGCGACGCCTTCTGCGCCGGATACATCTCCGGCATGGTGCGAGGAGAGGATCTGGCCGGCTGTCTCCGCTACGGCAGCGCCCTCGGATCCTCGTGCGTCCGCTCGATCGGCTGCTACCAGGGAGTGTTTCGAGGACCTGAAGCCATGGCGTTCCTCGCAGCAAATTCGATGCAGCCGCGCCTCTCGCCCGAACCGATTGCGTTCTGACGCGGCAATTTCCCGCTGTCCCCCGTATACTCCAACAGGGTCTCAACGACACGAATCCTCAATTCGTGTTCTCTTAGAGTTGGACGCAGACTTAAGCAACGTGGACGACGACGGCGGGCTGCAGGCGAAAACTGCCGCACACACACCCGGTTCCGTTCTCCCGGAACCCCTTGACCTGACGGAACTCGAGTTGGATGCATTCGACGCATCGGACGGAGAGCAGACAGCCTCCGTTGCGGCCAGCGTGCAGAACCGGCTCTGGCTCAAGGTCGGCGGGCTGACGCTCGTCTGCATGGTGCTCCTCGGACTCTCCACCTCCTTCAGTCGAGGCGTCCTTCCGTTCGCCTCCAATCGCCACGGTCCCCGCACCCTCACCGCGTTTTCGCCGCTGCCGCCCATGCCGGCCCAACTCACGGAAACCGGCCTCCCGCCGCCTCGATGGGAATTCGTCAGCCCCACCGGACCGCTCGCTCCGGTGGGCAGCGCTCCGGCTGCGGGCCCCGAGACTCAGCTCCCGTCGGACCCGTCTCCGTTCGCGGGAACCCCCTCGGGAACCGGCCCCGTTCGTGGTCCGGAATGGCGAAACGTCCCGCTGCCGGCAGTCCCCGGAGGCGGCCCGGCCCCTCGATTCGAGACGAACCCCCCCGCCGCCGAGCCGGCTGTCCCGGTGCGACCGCTCGTGTCCGAACCCGGCCCGCGATCGCCACTCGCGTCCGAATTGCCCGACCCGACCGCCCTCGCCGCAGCGGCGCCCGCCGCACCGCCCCGAGAGCGCCCAAAACCGCCACCGCGGGCGCCCGAGGCTTCGCCTGAGCACCCGCTCAATATCAAACTGCGGGCGGATCGCCTCCCCAGCGGCATCGTGGTCGCGAAAATGACGGCCTCCACAGACTGCAACCTGATCCTGGTGCGTGTGAACCCCGTCGGCCGGGCCGAGATCGTGTTCGAGTCTCCCGCCGCCTCCAAGAACTTCGCCTGCGTCCTCAACCCCGCCGGCAACGGTGGCGTGGAGTACCTCCTTGCGGTGGCCACGGTCTACCCGATGAAGGATCTGTTCCTTCCCGGTTTGCTCGGGAAGAGCGGAGCCTCGTTTCCCGATCTCGCCGCTGGGGTGGGTGGTCTGAGGCCGGCCGCCGCGTGGAACTCCGTGCTGGCCTTCGCCGGAACACTGCCGGCCGGCGATCGGAGGCCCGCGCCCTACGAGTTCGACGTGGCATCCACCTCCATGATGCTGCGAGGCTCGGAGCTGCTCACACCCTCAACCAGCGCGGCCGCCGGGGGTGCGGACACAAAATCCTCCGGAACGGCGCAGGGAACCACCGCCGCCGGGGGGGAATAATTCCTGACTGGTTGAGATGCGGCAGGTGGGTGCAACCCCGACTTCGGGTCGGTGTCTCAATCGCTAAATCGTTCCAAGCTCGGAGTGGGAACATGATCGATATCGGTGGACCGATCACTCGGTGCTGCGACGGCGTGAATCGCCGCACCTTCCTGCAAGTAGGCTCCCTCGGCGCGCTGGGTCTGACTCTCCCACAGGCGCTCCGGGCCGAAGCCGCTGAGCAAGAAGTTCCGACTCGGGCTAAGGCGTGCATTCTGCTCTGGCTTCAGGGTGGCCCGCCCCAACACGAAACCTGGGATCCCAAGCCGGACGCGCCCAGCGAAGTGCGAGGGCCGTTCTCTCCCATCGAGACGAACGTCTCCGGAATCCGAATCTCCGAGGTGTTCCCCAAGCTGGCGCGACAGGCCGACAAGTACGCGCTGCTGAGATCAGTCCACCATCCGTCGCCCGCGCACATTGTCGGTCACCAGTACATGCTCTGCGGCATGGGCAACGGCGCCGTGGCTTATCCCAACATGGCCGCGGTCATCTCCCGCCTGCGAGGCGGCAAGTCGCTGCTCCCGCCCTGGGTGCTCGTGCCCAACATTGCGTACGAAACCAACGCCACCCCGCAAAAGCTGGCGCAGACCGCCGGCTACCTCGGATCCGAGTACGACGCGGTGATTCCCGAGGGCGATCTCGTCGAGGGTTTGATGACCCTCAAGAATCTGGATCCGCCCACCGGCATTTCCCACTCCCGAATGACCCGACGCCGCCGACTGTTGGCGTCTGCCGGCGGGCCGGAGCTGGCGCAGGTGGAGCCGACCCGAGCGTCGGAGGCGATTTATCAACAGGCGTTCAGCCTTATGGATTCGTCTGGAGTGCGCCAGGCATTCGACCTCCGCAAGGAGCCCGATCGCCTGCGAGACCGCTACGGGCGAAACCATGTCGGTCAGGGCGCGCTCCTGGCCCGACGACTGGTGGAGGGCGGCGCCCGCTTCGTTACCGTGAACTGGCCCCGACGACTGGCGTGGGATGTTCACACCGATCTCGAAGGGATGATGCGCTCCCACCTCGCGCCGACTCTGGATCGGGCCATGTCCACTCTGCTGGAGGATCTCGCTTCTCGAGGATTGCTCGAAAGCACCATGGTCCTCGCGATGGGTGAAATGGGGCGAACGCCGACCATCGGCGCCAGCGATCCGCTCTACGCCGACGGCCGCGACCACTGGAGCGCCATCGTGCCGGTGATCATGGCGGGCGGCGGCATCCGCGGCGGGCAGGTCATCGGCGCCAGCGACAGTCAGGGCGCCTATCCCTCGGAGCGACCGATCGCTTCTCACGACATCGTCGCCTCCGTGTATCACGCCTTCGGCATCGGCCCGGATCAAACCGTGCCCGCGGTCGGCGGTCAGCCGAAGCGGGTCATCGAGAAGGGCGAGCCCGTTCACGAGTTGTTCGGATGAACCCGTTTACCGACCCCCGGACCGGTATCGAATATGTTCCGGTTGCCGGGGGCTCCTTCATGATGGGCTCCGAGGATCTCGACGACGACACGCGTCCGGTGCATCGGGTGGAAGTCTCCGCCTTCTTCCTCGGCCGCTTCGAAGTGACGCGCGCGCAGTATAGCCGCTATATGGCGGCCACCGGCGCAAGCGCCCCGGCCCACTGGACCAACAAGCGCTTTATCGGCGATGAGAAGCCGGTGATCGCCGTCACCTGGGATGAAGCCGTCGCCTTCTGCAAGTGGGCCGACGGCCGCCTTCCCACAGAGGCCGAGTGGGAGTACGCTGCTCGTGGATCCGAGGGACGCAAGTTTCCCTGGGGCAACACTCAGCCGGATCTCACGCGGGCGACGTTTGCCATGGACATCGGCTTCGACGGCACCCGACCGGTGGGCGCGGCGCCCGCGGGCGGGAGTCCCTTCGGCGCGCTGGACCTGGCAGGCAACGCGTTTGAGTGGTGCTCCGATTGGTACTCGCCCAACGCCTATGCCGGCGGCCCGACGCGGGATCCGTCCGGCCCCGAGAAGGGCACGCTCCGCGTGATCCGCGGGGGCTCCTGGATCAGCCTGCCGGACGCCTGCCGATCTTCCGCCCGCACTGCTTTCCGGCCCGAATCTAGAAGCACCATGCTCGGCTTCCGTGTCGCCCGCGTTCGCGCTCTCTGATGCCATCGAGTCGAGAGACGTTCGAACAACTCCTGGCGGCGGCGCTGCCGTCCGCATTCGGGGTGGCGATCCGGTTTGTGCGAAACCGGGACGACGCCGAAGACCTCGTTCAAGAAGCGTCGCTCCGTGCGTATCGATCGTTCCACACCTTCACGCCGGGAACCAATTTCCGCGCCTGGCTATTGAGGATTCTGACGAACCTCTACTACCAGAAGTACCGACAGCGTCAACGTGAACCACAGCTCACGGAGCTGGAAGATGCGCCCGATCTCTACCTCTATCTTCAGACGCGCGACGCAGGACTGCATCAGCGGTCGGATGATCCGGCCGGTCTGGTGCTGGAGCGGCTTTCGATGGACCACATAGCCGGAGCCATCGACGCCCTTCCCGACGACTTTCGGATGGTCGCCGCACTCTACTTCATCGAGGAGTTCTCCTATGAGGAGATTGCCGGCATTGTGGATGTACCCATCGGCACGGTACGCTCCCGCCTGCATCGCGGCCGGAAGCTCCTCCAGAAGAGTTTGTGGCAGCTCGCGGTCGATCAGGGGTTGGTAGCCCCGTTGACTCCGGAGGCCGCCGCACCATGAGCCAGCTCGATCAACTGACCTGCCAGGAGACCTTTCGTCGTCTCGATGACTACGTTGACCGGGAGCTCTCGGCCGACGAGATGCAGCAGGTTCGGGAACACCTCGACCGGTGTGAATGGTGCGCCTCGGAGTATGTGTTCGAAGAGCATGTGATTCAGGGCGTTCGAGAGCGAATTCGGCAGATCACCATTCCCGCCGACCTGCTTTCGCGCATCTCCCTCGCCTTGGATCGGGAAACCGTCGAGCCTCCACGGTAGCGGCGGACCGGAGATCGGTCCGCTGAACGCCCGCTACCTGCCGGACTTCGAGGGTGCGGCGGCCGGAGCCGGCCGTTCGATGAACCGGGGCGGAAGCGGGAAGGAGCGCCGCGTCAGCAGCTTGCGCTGAGCGTCCTCGAACTCGATCTCCACCACGTCCCCTCGGGTCTTCCACTCGGCGTACAGGTCGCGCAGTGGCTGCGCTCGACGCTCGGTGGAGATGGGGAGCCCGGTCCACAGCAACTTGAGGAAGCGGATGCGCTCGGCGGGCGCCACCCGGCTGAAGTCGGCGCTTCCGGACTCTGCCGAAGCACTCTCACCGCGCTCCGGAACTCGATGTCGCTGGAGCAGACCGAAGAGGCGCGGCTCGCCTCGGAAGAAAATGGCTTCTCTTCGGAACTGGATGCCATCCGTCTCCGGGAGCACGGCAAGCACCGGAGCACGGTGGGCATTGATGACATCGGCGTGAGCGAGGTAATCTCCGAAATTCAGGCGTCCATTCTTTCGAACCGAAGCACGGAGCGCCTCCACCGTCACAGGCGGCGGCTCCACCCAGCGGCTCCAGAGCACCCTGTTCGACCTGAGCAGCAGCCGATTCCCGACGGCCCGGTAGAGTTTCCCGTGGGCGGCGGCAAAGCGGCGAGCCCAGCCGGCCGCCGTGTCCGCCGGAACGGCGACGAGTGCCGCAGTTGCGGACCGTGCGGAAAGTAGCGAATCCGCCCAGGCATCCGAAACCAGTTCCAGGCCGCCCTTCTCCGTCAGGAGCGCCAGTCCGGAGTCTTCGGCGGTACGAAATCGCGGATCGGCCCGGGGGTCGGCGGTCCAGGAAAACGGGATGGCGCGCCACGACTGAACCGTGGCCGCCGGTAGGGGCTGCTCCCGGGGATCCAACCACCGACGATCGGCGCGTGTCGGAATCTCAAGCTGCCGGGTCCACTCCGCGCGATCCTGCGTCTGCCGGCTCCGCACTGCGGTGAACCGGGAACTCCCGATCCCGGCGGCGCCCAGATTGACATAGCGCCCACTCGCATAGAGTGTGAGTCCCACCGCGCCCGGAAAGGTGGAGATCCCCACCGCGGCGCCCTCTGATCCCACCGTCTCCGCCAGCCCGGGATCCTGCGCGGCACTCGTCTGCAGCAGTTCCCGAACCGCTGACGGCGCCGAGAGTACCGGCTGAAAAAAGAGGGTTCGGTCCGCCATGTGGCTGTTCCGGGGGCCGGCGCCGATGACGCCCATCTCCTGGGAAGCGGCCAGCGCGAGAGCCTGTCGAGCTTCGGAACCCAAACCGGCAATCCACTGCCCCACGGCGCGACCCAGCGCCCGCTGCATCTCCGACGGCGCCCCACCCACCGGACCATCCTGCTTTGCGACCAGCCCCTCCAGGCCGGCCATCAGGGCATCCACACGCGCCGTCTCCTCCCGGCGATCACGCTCGGCCATCTGAGTGTCAAGGCGACTGACCAGCGTGGCCCATGCCGGGTCGAGGGAGAGTTCCACGGCGCCGTTCGCACTCTTCCGAATCCGGTAGTGCATCACATCCGCGATCGTGCGAAGGGCGTCATCCGCCGTGCGATCCTTCAGAATCACCGAGAGCGGGTCGGCCGCAATCTCATCCGACAGATGGATAGGGGTCCCGGTTTGCCGCTCGATCTCGGCTGCAATTCGCCGCAAAGGGGCCCGGACTTCGGTTAGAACGACTCTTCGCGTGAGCGGCTCCGACGCGGATGCCCATGCTGCGAGGGTCAGGGCCATGCATCCTGCCCAGACGGAGCGGAGTGCGGGGTTCAAAACCGGATCCCTCCCCCGGGCTGCGGAAGTGAGATCACGCCGGGAGGCACCTTGATGTGGTATGCGCTCGGATGACGGCACGTCGCGCCCGGAGGCAATCGAAACTCATCCATCGGGACGGGTTGGCCGATCGTGAGTTCCCGAATCTCCACCGTGTCCCGTATGGACCGGCCCGGCTCCGTGGCTTCGTGCGTTCGCTTTACGACGGTTGAAGTCGCTTCGTCAACCCAGCAGTGCGCCACCGAGGTCTGCCGTGTGCCGCGCCACCGATACTTGCGGCACCGAAACGGCCCCACCATCTCCATCCCCTCCACAAGAGACCATGGGACACCCGGGGAACCATGGAAGGTCAGCCGCCCCAGGCTCTCCGGTCCATCGTAGTACGGGAACGGCGGACAGCGCGGCCCCGCCGAAGCGATCCGAGCGAGATGGGGATCGACGTAGTGGGCTCGAAACTCTTTCGGGTACTTTCGGGCAAAGAAAAAGAGGGTGGACTCCAGGGTCAGCTTGGCGTTGCCGGATTCGGGCCGGTACTGGAACTCCAGGTTTTTGTCCACACCATCGTTCAAGACGATGGTGTGGACCCGATGAGTCTCGGGAATGCGAAGTTCCACCCGGTAGGCCGAGCCATTTCGCACAATGCGTCGCTCATCGCCCGGAAAGGCTTTCATGGTGCGCGCCGTTGGCCCGCGCTCCATGGTCTTGATCTCCGTGTAGGCGTAGACGGTAGGGGGCCCCGAATGACGCGGTCTGGTCGCGGCCTTCTGGGCGCTGCTGGTAAACGAGGCCCCGGGCGTCAACCCCGCCAAGAGCGCGATGGCGGCTGCGGCCGTACGAAACCGCTGAAGGCTGCGAGAATTCAGGAACAAGGGAGTCGACATGTTTGGTGACAATACAATCCCCCCGGTAGCTCCAACGGCGGTCTCAAATGGGGCCCGCGGAGCCGAGATTAGGCAATTAGCAACCGAGAGGGCATGCCCATCGGCGTGAGCCCGGCCGCCGCTGATCGAGATGCCCCGAGGAGACTCTCCCGCCCGCCGTCTACGGTGTGTAGTAGGGACCTACCATTTGCTCGTCATAGGCGTTCAAGGGTGGGTTGGTGATGTGCGTCTGCCAGAACCACTTCAACTTCCAGAAGAAGTCGCCGTCGCCTTCGTTGGCAACGGTCCACGTCTGGCTCAGACCGCTGGTGCTGCCATAGAATTCGTAGACCGAGTCGTGATCCAGATCGGACCAGATCTCGTGGTAGGGGGACTCATCGACATACGGCTGACACCAGTCGGTGAATGCGACACTTATGTCGTAGGCTTCGAACTCTTCAAAATGGGTACCGAAAGTGGGTCGAGCCGCGAGGGTCGCGACAGCGGCGGGCGAAGAGGTGGCAACCACAACTCCCAGCCCGACACACACCGCAGCAAGCAGAGTGCGGGCTCGGCTACGCATTGACGGATTCATACAAACGCTCCAGATTCTGGGAGAAGTGAAACCAGTCCAAAGGACGCGTCCAGCTACAGGAGAACGGACGGAGATCCCCTTTCGGTCTCCCACCGCGTCAAATAAATGTTATCCGCCGAGTTCAATCGGCGTCAACACAATGCTTTTAGTCAGATCAGAATATTGGTTTTCACAGCCCTCAGCGCATTCCGATGAAGCTGAAGGGGCCGAGTCGTACTCTCACGGAGGGGTTCGCCTTCCGCGTCGCGGGGGTTGGGCTGCGGTTGCTTCGGAGTTCCGCGGCCCGAGGAGAACCCAGGAGTCGTCCCGCCGTGCAGGAGCCGATTCGTCGATCCGGAGAGCAATCTCGCCTCCGACTCAGTCCCGATTACCTGAACCAACCCAGGACGCGGCGCCACATCTCACGTCGGGTCCGCCTGGCGTGGGGAGTCCTCGCAGCGCATTGCTTGGTGGCGTACCTCACACTCGTCGTTCCGTCGGCATGGAGCTTTTTGGTCGGCTCCGAGAACGAGATCCCAAATGCATCCCGGCTCCGTACTGACCTGTACACTGCTGCGCAAGTCGGCGACCTGGCCGTGGTGGCTCGCCTTGTGACCGAGAGCCGCTCCCGAGGACTTCTTACGAACCAGGAACTGGCTCCAGCCGCCATTGCCGCCGTGGAACGAGATCGGCCCGTAGTCTTGCTCCTGCTTCTAAACGCGCAGACCCGAGACGACCAACCGATCCCGGGCTTGCTCCGAGCATCGTTGCTCTCGGATAGCCCACGCTGCACCCGCCTCTTCATGTCTCGGGGGTATCGGCTTGGTTACAAAGAGGCGATCGCTCTTCGAGAGTTGCTGTGGAGCCCCACTTCACTCTTTCGCCAGGAGAGGATGCGTCGAGAGATCCGCGCCATTCGCGCCCTACCTTTGAAGAAGTGGATCCAGGATGCGCTGCGAGCAGACTGGAATTCATCTCGTCGGGCGAAACCTACGAGTCTGGGCACGAACGGAATTCGAGGGCGCCCGTCCATTCAGCATGCCACGCCGGGCCCGGGTTCTAGTCCAGCAGCCAGTCCCGGATTCGAACGGCCTGCGCGGACGGACTTTCGCCCCGGTTCAGCGTGAAGGCATCTCCGGCTCCCGCGACGCGGTAGACGGCGAGCGGCAGCTTCGCCAGCCGTGGGAGTCCGGCCTCGGCGACGGGGGAGCCATCCAGTTGGATGGGGTCGCCGATCAGCACGGGACGTGGAGCCGCCAGCGCCGCCAGCATCGGCACGTCACCTACCTTCAGCAGATGGGGCTGAAAGGCCACCATCCGCACGTTGTGGGGAACCCCGCTCTGGGTGAAGGTCGCGGGCGCCTCCAGGGCGGCGACTCCCCGCACCGAGGAGTCGAGCGCGGCTGCGGCGAGTGTGGTCAGCCCGGCTTCCTTCCAGCCGATGAGAGCCACGCGATCCGAGGGTGACCCGAGTTTTCGCGCGGCTGCGGCGACCTGCCGAATGTCGTGAACCCATTGTCCGAAGAGGGGCCGCGCGATCCAGAACGACCACTCGCAGAGGTTGTGATCGGGGATCTGGGCGCCGAGTCCCTGCGCCTTCAGCACCATGCTTCCGCAGCCCCGAAGATCGGGCGCCATGACCGTGATCCCTTCGGCGACGAGGCCCCGTGCCAGAGGGGTGTCGAGCGCCGCAGCGCCGCCGAGCGGGTGCAGCAGCAGCGCCGCTCCACCCCGTGGCTCTGCGGGGCGTTCAAGGTGAATGGGAAGCGAGACGCCCGGTTCCACCTCCAGCTCCGCCGTGGAGCGGCCGGCGCCGGCGCCGGCCGGAGGCGCGGTGTGCCGGGCAGCGCCGGAGTTTGGAAGGTGGAGAATACTCTTCAGGATTTCCACTCGCCGACGACGCTCCGTCGCCCACTCTCCAGCATCCGTGGGCGCCCGCTCCGTGGCCGTCAGTTCCTCCGCCCGCTGCCGAACCCACTCCACCGTGGTCATCACCCGGCCGGGTCGAAACGGTTTCGGAAAACAGCGAAGCAGTTCCGGATCTTCGGTTTGAATCGTCGGTTCCGGGATGGGAGAGCCGTCGCCTTGCCCCTTGAGCCAGCGGGCCATCCAGCCGTACATCGCCTCCCGCATGGGGCGGCTGTAGTCGTGGCCCGATTCGAAGAGCGTGTGCCGCACGCGGTCGCCCACCCCATGCGCCTCGAAGTATCCCTTTGCCCGCTCGACCGCCTCCGCCGAAGCGATGGGACCGAAATGGAAGCTGTCGCGCGTGGCGGTGATCACCATGAGTGCTCGGGGCGCCACCAGACCGAGGAGATCGCCCTCTTCGGCAAAGGAGAGCGCGTCGAGCAGCATCTCGTCCACGCAGCAGGCGGCGGTCAGATAGCTGGCAAAGGTGCCGACGCTGCAGACCGGGACGGCGCACTGAATCCGATCGTCGAACGCCGAAAGCTGGGTGGTCTGGTTGCCCCCACCGCTGGCCCCGGTGCATCCAATCCGATCGGGAAGCACTTCGGGGCGGCTCTGGAGATAATCCAGCGCTCGAATGTTGTCGTAGAGCTGCATCCCATAGAGCGGCGTGCCGACCGGCCAGAGCGAAGCGCCCAGCAGACCGCCGTGGTATTCGTTGGTCCCGATGAGGGTGCCTCGCTCCCCGGCGCCCCACGCGTCGAGAGTCAGCGCCACAAATCCGAGCTTCGCCAGGCCGATGCACCGGGACTGCACGACGGGATCGCGCCGGGCCCCTGCCCAGTGACCATGAACGCAGAGAACCGCCGGGCACTTCGCCGGCAAGGGATCCGGCACGTAGACCGACGCAGTCGCGTGGCAGCCCGGTCGCGTCTGGAAGGTGATCAGCTCGACTCGATAGCCATCCCGCTTCAGCTCTCCGTGCATCTCGGGCTGAAGCGGCGCGGGGGATTCCGGCCAATCCCCTGCGGATGCCCGCATTCGAGCCCGAATGCGAGCGGTACGCTCCCGGGTCTCCGCAGCGCTCCCCGGCGACGGGTCGGCCGCCCTCAGGCCGCGGGCGGTGTCGTTCAACCACTGGGAATAGCGCTCTGCTGGTGTCATTGCCGGATTACCTCGCCAAAGAGTTACTCCCACGGCGACCGCAATCCCTACCCCCAATGGAGCCGCAGCGGTCCAAGCTGTTGGACTCCCGCCTGGAGCCGCCTTGCGGATACAACAAAAAAAGCCCCGGGGCAGTCCTCCGCAACCACCCCGGGGAGGCAGAAGGTCGCCCCGCTGCCTGGTATAAAGAATGGCGTCGCGGCGACGGTTCTTTATGAAAAAGACCACACCTTCCGGGGTGCGCCGCGATCTCAACAAAAATAGCGTTCAGCCAGGTGGTCGAGCGTCGGTGGGCTTCAGCCTTCGACGTCGCCGGAAACAAAAAAATCCCGGGATGATCCTCCGCAACCATCCCGGGAAGGCAGATGGAAACCGCTGCCCACACAGAGTATGGCGACTGAGCCGGCACTCCCGGAGTGATGCGTTGCACACTCCGAGAGTGCGCTTTCACGCAAGCCCCGGCACCATCCGGGCGGGCTGGTTTGAACGAGACTTCATGCAGCACACAGTTGTGTATCGAGAGCCGGGACGCTATGCCGGTTGGCCCGCCAACTACGGCATCTGGTCCTGGGGCGAGGAAATCGTCGCCGCTTTCACTGTCGGCAGCCACCATCCGGGCGGCGGGTTTCACACCCGCGACCGGACCCGTCCGTTCACCGCCGTGCAGGCGCGCAGCCTGGACGGAGGCAGAACCTGGACCTCAGAGCCCTGCCGCTGCGCCACCCCGGGTGGTCGCGGCCTCTCGGCGGACGAGCATGTGGAGCCGGAACTCAAGATCTCCTCGTTCCTGGATGCCGGAGAACGGATCCTTCCCAGCCCCGACCCCATCGACTTCACAGCGCCCGAGCTCGTGTGGATGGTCGGCCGGACCGGTCTCGCAGCCGGAGCGATCTCCTGGTTTTACACGTCCCTCGATCGGTGTCGAACCTGGAGCGGTCCGTTCGCCCTCGGCGATCTGGGTCTCCCCGGAATCGCGGGCCGAACCGACGGCATTGTAGATGGCCCTCATCAGTTGACTGTATTCCTCACCGCCGCGAAATCCGACGGGCGTGAGGGACGCGTGTTCTGTGCGCGGACCGAAGACGGCGGCCGAAGTTTTCAATTCCGTTCGTGGATCGGCCCCGAGCCCGAAGGCTACACCATTATGCCGGCATCGCTCCGGCTTCCCAACGGCGACCTCCTCTCGACGCTGAGATGCCGGCGGCGCGGGCCGGACATCAACGATGGCTGCTGGCTCGATCTGTATCGGAGCTCCGACGACGGCCTGTCATGGTCGCTCGTGGGGCGACCTGCGCCGAGCACCGGATTCGGCGGCAATCCCGCCACCCTCACCCGGCTGCCGGACGATCGGCTCTGTCTCATCTACGGCTATCGCGACGCGCCCTTCGGGATCCGCGCCCGCTTGAGCTCCGACTCCGGGGAAACCTGGAGCGACGAGGTGCTGCTTCGCACCGACGGCGGTTGCCACGACCTAGGCTATCCACGCACCACGCTCCTACCGGACGGCACGCTCGTGGCAGTCTACTACTTCAACGACTCTCCTGAGAGCGACCGGTACATCGCCTCGACTCGGTGGAAGCCCTGACTGCGGCCCGCCGTTCGGCCCCCGCTATTCCAGGGGCGGCGCCAGAGCGGCCAGGTGTTCCGGATTCAGGAGCCACCGAAGTTCGGCCCCACCCGGCTGCACCACTGCGACATCCAGACACGCGAGCGATGCCTTGCGGATACGGACGATTCCGCCCCCAATGAGACTTCCCACCAGCATGCTGAAGTCCGGCTCGTGACCGATCAGCAGCACTCGAGAGCGTGTGGAGCAATTCTTGAGCAGGCTTTGAAGATCGCCCATCCGGCAGCCGCCACCGAGAACCGGAGTGAGGGTGAGCCGATCCTCAATGTCGAGCGTGCGGGCGACATGCTCAGCGGTTTGCCGCGCCCGAACGAGGGGGCTGGATAGGATGACGTCGAACTCCAGTTTGAGGGCCTGCACGCCGGCGGCAACCCGGCGCATCTCCTCCTCACCCTGCGGGGTAAGTGCACGTTCGGCATCGGAACGATGGGGGTGGCGTTCCTCCGCCTCGCCATGCCGCATGAAGTAGAGTCTCATTACAACGGTGCTCCCTTGTCCGCCACACGAGCGGATCTGCCGCGATCCCAGGGCCGGGCTTGCGCCTCTGAAATAACGCATACCGGGATATTGCCCTCGAAAACAGGCCCGGATTCAGGTCACATTGTAGAGTTAGCCGTTGAGCGGGTGACAAGTTTGGACCCGGTCTCCAAAAATGAGTGAGGTTGGGAGCTGCGCCGCCGAAGCCGCGGCGCCACGGGAGTAGAGCAGATGCGGAAGTCGAGTCAAAGAATCGCCGAAGTAGGAGCGCGTCTCCGCGGGGGGATGGCCCTACTCGGCGCCGGACTCGCGCTGGCGGCGTCGCTGAGTGCGGCGAGCGCCCAGAATGTACCCGCACCGCGGCCCGCAGCCACCCAGAAGCTGGTTTTCGCCACCTACCATTATTCCTATCAGGCCGATTCCCGGAAGGGGGTGGGCGTGCGGGATGTTCGGGATCCGAAGGGCGCCACCCGTTTCACCACGCACCCCTGGGAGAGCACAGGGCCCTGGCTCAGCTACGATCGCGCCCAGTGGCATCGAGGGCAGTTCCAGACCATGGCTGCGGGCGGCATCGATGTCGCCCTGGCGATGTACCGGGGCGGGGCGGCGGACCGCCGGACCTACGCGCTGAAGGGCCTCGACATGATGTCGCAGGCGCTGAAGGAGCTGCGAGGAGCCGAAGACCAGCCCTTCTCTCGCCCCCACGACTACCCCCGTCTGGGGATGGCCCTTGACCTGAGCGGCCTTGCGGACCAGTACGGCGGTCCGGTGGATCTGAAGGACCCCGAGACGCGCCGCTCGTTCCAGGGGATGATTCGGGATTTCTTCCTGCACGTGCCGCCGGAGTTTCGCGCCACCGTCCAGCTCCCCTCCGCCCGCGCCGGCAGCCCGGCCGGACCCGCGCTGGCGCCGACGGGCACCGCCTATGTCGTGCGCCTCATTGGCGACGCCGCCGTGAAGTACATCGATGCGGAGACGCTGTCCGAAGCCTCGAAGCAGGTGCAGGCCGAGTTCGGCGCGCGGGTCCTCTGGATCGGCACGCCGGTGCTGCAGGCCCGCGTCAAGGCGTTTGACGCCGTTGCGCCGTACCCCGCCGGCAGCGCTGAGGCGAGCATCAACGACACCACCTGGCTTCGAACCGCGGCCCTTGGGCCCGGATACGACGATACGGGCTCCGGCGGCAAGACGACCATCCGGCCACGGGACAATGGTCAACTCCTCGTGGACGACATCCGGCGCGTACTTCAGGCGCGCCCCGATTGGATCGTCGTCGATTCCTGGAACGACTACGCCACCGGCAGCGACATCGGCCCCAGCCTGGAGTTCGGACTGCTCTACAAGGATCTCTTTCGGGCCGCGGTGCTGCAGTACAAGCACTCCGCCGATTACTCCGCGCACTTCATTCGCGCGGGCGCCCCCCGAGTGATGGATCCGGGCCACGTGTATCAGGTGGAGGTGGTGGTCCAGAACACCGGCACCTCCGACTGGGACTCCAGCAACCTGGCGGTGCTCACCTATCGGTGGCTCAAGGACGGGCAGGTGATCGCGGACCGCGGCGCCACGACGAACAGCTCGGGCCATGCGCGCGGCGTCGGCAAAAGCTACCTCATCGGTGTCGCGCCGATCCAGGAAGGCAAGCCGCTGGCGCCGGGTGACTACGAGCTGGAGTTCAACATGGCGCAGCTCGTGGGCAACGATCGCGTGCCGTTCCCGTTGGAGGATACCGCGCCCTATCGGATTCCGGTGAAGATCGGCGGCGCGCCTGCGGTGCGGCCCGGCTGGTTGGGAGCCTCCACGCCGCTCCTGATGCGACGCGGCGCCACTTACCCGACACGCATTCGACTTCGCAACGACGGCTCCGCCCCGTGGAAAGCAGGCGCCGCCTCGCTCTCTTACCGCTGGCGCAAGATTTCCACGTACCTCCACGGTGTCTCCACGGACTCCGATACGCTCATCGCCGAAGGACCCGCAACGCCGATCAAGGAGGACGTGGCGCCCGGACGAGTTGTTTCGCTGCAGGCGGACGTGACCGCGAACGACGCGCAGGGACAGCCCCTCACAACCTGGTCCGCGAAGGACGATTGGTTCTACGTGCTGGAGTGGGACTTGAAGATCGACGGCCGCCCCGCGTCCGCTGTGGGTGAAGCAGTGTTCCGCGAGACGGTGGAGGTGGTCGATCGCGATCCCGCGCCGAGTTTCGCAGGCTGCAGCCTGTCGCCCGATCTGGTCGCCGGCCGAATTGAGAAGATCACCGTCGGCATCCGCAACATGGGGCCGGAGACCTGGAAGAAGGACCGCGACAAGATCGTCGTCCACTGGTACTACCTCGACGGCACGGAAGCCTCGTGGAACGACGACGTACTGCCGCTGCCCGAGGATGTGCCGCCGTTCTCCCGAGTTCAGGAAGAAGTCCCGCTGACCGACGAGGAAGCCGAGATGGCTCGCGAGTCGGAGAAGAAGCGCGGCAAGGGCAAGGACGACCGCTCGCGGATGAGTGAAGAGGCGAAAGCGCGCGAAGAGGCAAAGGCTCGCGAAGAAGCAAAGGCTCGCGAAGAAGCCCGTCGGCTTGAAGAGAGCAAGGCGGCCCGGGACGGCAAGAAGCCGGACACGCGACGGCGCAAGGGCAAGACCCGCCTCGAGTGGGTGATGCGCGACACGATCATTCGGGAGGTGCCGATCCGCGTGCCGTACTACTTCGGACCGATGTACTGCGTGCTCGACTTCCTCCACGACGGGATCCACGCCAGCACTTCCCCCGGCTCCAAGGGCACCGACATACTCGTGGCGCCGGTGAATGTCTTCAGCCCCACCTTCACGCCGCTGCCGATCAACGCTTACTTCAACGTGGACGGGATCAGCGCGGATGTAAACCGCCAGGACGGAAACATCGACTCCCGCGGCAACTCCCTTCCTGCCGAGTTTCTGCCCCCCTATGTGACCCGACCTTCGGCCAACGGCAACCTCGCGCCGAGTCTGCTCTACCCGAGCGGCCTCTGGGCCCGCCCGCTAAACGACATCGAGAGCCCGCGCGCCTGCTTCATGTTCCCGAACAAGGCGGATCGCCTGCCGAACATGGCCGCGTGCGCCGGGCAACAGCTTCAGTTCGCCGGCCTGCCACGGACTGCGGTGCACCTGCTCGCGCTCTCCACCCGAGAAGATGCCTCAGCCGAGTTCACCTTCTATTACAGCGACGGCTCGACGTCCAAGAAGCGCCTGACCTTTACACACTGGAACGATCCGCCCCGGCACGGGGAGCGCGTGGCGTTCATGGCCACCCACCGGCACACCGCCACCGGCGACGACCCGACATCGCGATGCTACGTGAATCAAGTAACCCTGCCGGTCGATTCGTTGAAGCAACTGGTGGGAATTGACTTTCCCCGCGAGCCGGCGATAAAGATCCTCGCCCTGACGCTTGAGTCAGCCACCCTGAGAAAGAACTGATGGCCTCCACCTGGTGCTGGGAGCTGAGCGGCTCCGGATTGGACTCCCTTGCCCTCGTCGAACGAGAGCTTCGCTCGCCGGGACCGGATGAGCTTCTGGTGCGCATCGACGCGTGCGGCATCTGCTTCAGCGACATCAAAATCCTGAATCTGGGACCGGCGCACCCCCGCCTTCAGGGGCGAGACATGGTGGCCGAGCCGATCGTGATGGGCCACGAAGCCGCGATGACCGTGGTGGAAGCCGGCTCCGCGGTGAGCGAGCGGTTTCCGGTCGGCAGCCGCTACCTCATTCAGGCGGATGTTTACTTTCAGGGCCGGGGAATGGCGTTCGGCTACCTGCTGCCGGGCGGCTTCAGCCAGTATCAGATCATCGGGCGCGAGATCCTGGACGGCGACGAAGGCTGCTACCTGCTCCCGGTGACCGATCGGCTGAGTCACGCTCAGGCGGCGCTGTGCGAGCCCTGGGCCTGTGTCGAAGCCTCCTACGCCTATCAGCCGCGCAAGAGCCTGAAGCCGGGCGGACGGGCGCTGCTGCTGTTGCTCGACATGTACCAGATCGAGCAGGTGGCGGACGAACTCCCCGGCTTCCGCTCGGTGACCGTGACCGCGCTCACGGCGATGACGAATCCCTGGCTGAGCGACCCTTCCAGAGCCCGAGCCGAGGTCAAGGCGCTGCTCGATGAGAATCCCGGCGGCTTCGACGACGTGCTCATCTACGGCCTGCCCAACCCCACGCTGGCGACGGCCGCCGCCACGCTCCTGGCGCCGGGCGGCGTGCTCGCCATCCAGGGTCAGGGAGAGACGGGCCCGATCCCGATCGACGTGGGCAGCGTCCACTACCGCAATCACTGGTACACCGGACTTCCGACCGGCAACGTGTATCGGTGGGATCGGACCGCCGAACTCGCGCCGCGCGGCGTGGCCTGGTTCATCGGCGCGGGCGGCCCCATCGGGCAGATGCACATCGAGCGCGCCCTGACGCTTCCGAGCCCGCCCTCCAAGATCATCATCAGCCAGAACGGCGGCGCCCGTCTCGATGACCTGCGTCAGCGCTTTGCCGCCCGCGCCGCCGAGATGGGCATCTCCTTCGTCACGTTCGACGCCAGGGCGCTCGGCTCGGAGCTGTATGACCTGGTGAAGCGGGAGACCGGCGGCCACGGCTGCGACGACATCTGCGTCGTGGTGCCGAACGCCGAAGTGATCGAACGCGCCTACACCCTGTTGGCGCCCGGAGGCGGGATGAACATCTTCGCCGGCGTCGCTGTCGGCGCCGAGGCGCGGATCGACATCGGCGCGGTTCCCAGCCGCGGCGTGCGAATGTGGGGCACCAGCGGCAGCTCCATCGCCGACTTGAAAAACGTGCTCGACAAAGTGGAAGCGGGCGGACTGGCGACGGATCGAGTCGTGGCCGCCGTCGGCGGTCTCCCCGCCCTCAAAGAAGGCCTGCACGCCGTGCGCGAAGGCGTGTTCGTCGGCAAGACCCTGATCTACCCGCATTGCAAAGACCTGCCGCTTCTGACGGTCGAGGAACTCGCGGAGCGCCATCCCGAGATCGCGGAGGTGCTCTTCAACGGGCGCTACTGGACGCCGGAAGCCGAGACCGCGCTCTTGAAACTCTACGGTGGCGTGCCGGTGGAGACTCCATGCGCCGGTTAGAGGGCCGCAGTGCGCTGATTACCGGCGCCGGGCAGGGATTGGGCGAATCGCTGGCCGGCCGCCTGGCCGCGGAAGGCGCCCGAGTCATGATCGCCGATCTGAACGCCGAGGCCGCCGAGCGCGCCGCCGCCGCCATCCGCGAGGCTGGAGGCGAGGCGGCATCGGTGCGCGCCAACGTCACCCAGGAAGCCGACGTGCAGACGATGGTCGCCGCCGCCGTCGAGCGCCATGGCGGGCTCGACATTCTGGTGGCCAATGCCGGTGTGTTGAAGGCGCACGACATCACCGAGTTCCCGCTCGACGACTGGCGCTTCGTCCTCGACGTGAACCTCACGGGCTACTTCCTCTGCGCCCGAGAGGCGGCCCGGGTGATGGCGCCTCAGAAGCGAGGAACGATCATCCAGATCAACTCGAAGAGCGGCAAAAAGGGCAGCTTCCGCAACTCTGCCTACGCCGCCAGCAAGTTCGGCGGCATCGGTCTCACCCAGAGCCTGGCGCTCGACCTGGCGCCGTATGGGGTCCGCGTCAACGCCGTCTGCCCCGGCAACCTCCTCGACGGCACCCTGTGGACCCAGAGCCTCTACGAGCAGTACGCCCGCAAGTGGGGCCTGACGGTGGAAGAGGTCCGCAAGAAGTACGTCGACCAGGTTCCCCTCGGCCGCGGCTGCACCTACGAAGACGTGGCCAACGTGGTGGTCTTCCTGGCCTCCGACGAGAGCAGCTATATGACGGGGCAGGCCCTCAACGTCACCGGCGGCCAGCAGCTCAGCCCCTGACGACAGCACGCCGCCCAGTTTTCGGCGGCGTGTCCCGCGAAGATGGCGGCGCCATTGAGACCTGTCGGGCGCGAACCGGGAGAGTTGCAGTCCATCACGTGCGGAGGGGGCGGAGCGATCCGGTAACCACGACGACTCGGGTGCGCGCCAAATAGTCGTGCAAACACCGACGCTGCTTGCCGAAGATCGGGATCACGTCAATGAGCGCGATGAGCCCCAGGGCGCCGGCAAAGGTCTCCAGGATCACGCCGACCAGTCCCACCACCCCGTACCGCAAGAAGATAATCCGCCAGAACGACGGCTTCCCACCGCGAAGATCCGCGATTCGAATCTTCATGGCCATCTTCCCGATGGTCTGACCCCGCAGGTGAAGAGGATACCCCTGCAAAAGCAGCCAAAACAGCATTGTCACCACCGGGGCTCGAAGATCCGTCTCCGGCACGCCTATCGTTTCAAACGAGTTGGTCAGTCGCTCCGCGAACTCGGACCCATGGATGACAAGATAGCCGGCCGCCACCAGCATGAATTCGAGGATGCCGTCGATCATGGCGGCCCAGAATCGCTGCGCCAGACGCGCCGTCTGAAACTCTTCAGGCTCCATTCGGTGCTCCTCACTCGGGTCCGAACCCGACAGACCAGGGGGCCCGGATATCAGTCCGTCAGCCCGACGCGCTGCAGATACCGACCTCGACTGCACCCGTCCTTCCCAGGGCCAACGGCCGGGGATGCCGGACCTCTGGGCCGCGCCCGGTCATCCCGCCCACCGAACACCGGGAAACCCCGGTGTGTCCCTACAGTTCTAAATCGATCCTGGTTCTGAGTCATCAAATTGGGCGGCCCTGCTTCCGGTCGGACCCTCGAAGTTCGAATCGGTCCTGCTCCACCCTGCGAATCACAAACGCTGCCGGAACGAGCTCGGATACGAGGCGACCATTGTTCTGCCTCATGGCCGGCCCGAGCATCCGCATGGGATCGGCTAGGGGAGACGGGAGCGGCCTCCATCCTCCAGACTCGGAAGGGTCTCTGGATCTCAGAGCATTGCCACACCCGCATCAGGCGCTGCGGGCGGCGACCTCATTTGCAGGGCGGGAGTGATGATCGTGAGTCGTTGACCCGGTGCGGCGATCGCGCTTCTCGCGCGCAGGGCAATTGGCGCTGGGCAAGCGCGCAGGGAGCGGGCAAGATGCCCGCGATCCCAGGAGCGGATGTGGGCGCCGTCACGACCGGCGTGGTGATCTCCCTCAGGTCCAGTTTCCACCACCCAACCGTCGTGCACGGCATTGTGAGGAGTGACGTGCGACGGAAAGCACGGTGGCGAGAGCCTCGTCCAGGGTTCGAAACGTCCTCGGGCAGGGTAGGGAATCGCCGAACGACGCGGCAATCTACGAGAGGCGGGCTTTCCTGAGGTTTGGCCCACAAGTGGAGAGTACGCCCAACCGGAAACTCCGCGATCGACGAGGACAGATCTCGCAGATCGCCCCGGCGGAGGCGCCACGCCGCGACATCCGGGCATCCGTACCGAGTCCACGGACCAACGGCCCAACCTCATCCCTGCCGGGGGCTACGTCCCAGGATTTGTGCCGATGACCTCCGTCTTGCACTCATCCGGACGAACACCAACACCTCGTCATCCCTGCAGAAGCCGACCTGCGCGTACTCCCACTCCACGGAGCCGGGATCCGTTCGCAACGATCTGGCGCACCGCCCCGGCTGGCTCGGCCAGGCACGCTGGTCGAGAACTGCTTGCGGCATCTACGTCGCTGAGCCCCCGGGGTCAAGCCCGAGGATGACGATGATTGCGGAGTGAGACGGTGAAACTGTGACTCGGATCGAGGCAACGCCTCGCGCCTGGCGCCACGAGATCCAGGCCGAGTGCCCAATCCGCAGGCCAACGGCCCAAACTCAACCCAGCCCGGACAATGCCTCCGGCCTCGCGGTCTCCGCGCCGCGTCACCCTGAATGGGTTCCCGCTCTCTGCGCAGTTCGCACGACTGGCGCCACTGCTGCGGCCAAGACGAGTCCGAGCCCGGCGCGTGAGGGAACGTGCGCTTCACGCAGGCTTGCCTTCGTCACTGTGTTGGCGCGCACGGAGCGGGCAAGATGCCCGCGATCCCAGGGGCGCCCCAGGGTCGGGCTCCTGGGGCGGGTTGTCCGGTGGCCGAGCTTCGGCCACCGGACGGGTGGGGCGCGGCTATTCGCCGAAGAGTCCGCGGAGCAGGCGAGGCTGCTGGCCGGGGAGCTCCTGGTCCATCGTGAAGCCGACGAAGGCGAAGCACATTTCGTCGGTGGTTTGTTCTCCGAAAGTCACTCGCCTGGGTGGCGTGCTCGGGTTGAGCGGGTTCTTGGAGCTGTTGTCGAAGTAGGCGACCAGATCGAGACGCGTGCCCTTCGGCAGCGGCAGGGGATCCTGGTAGACGTAGGTGTCTTGCCAGCGGTAATCCCAGTCCTTGATCCAGATCATCTTCCGCACGCTCTTGTCGGGCAACGTCGCGGTCACCTTGATCTCGCGGCCGAGCAGATGCATGTGGGGCGTCACGCTCAGCGCGTGCGTGTCCCACGGAATGACCATGCTCGCCTTCACTTCGTGGCGCTCGACGCCAGGCGGGATGTCGATGCCGAGTGACGTGAGCGGCCAGACCCGATAGCGCTTCTCGATCGGCTTCTTGGCGAAGTAGAGTCCGATCGCGGTCTTGTACTGCTCCACCTTGCCGGTCTTGTGGTAATGGACCTGCATCACGATGTCGGAGCCCTTCGGAAGCGGCATCCCCACACCCTGAGGCAGGTAGCGCGGGAAGTTGCCGGGGGCCCAGCCGCCCATGCTGCCGCTAGGGAAGAACCCCACGCCGCCCAACCCGGAGGCGTAGCCGGGACCGGAATCCTTTTCGTCCAACTGCCGACCGCGGCCGCTGGTGTCGATGAAATTCAGAACGTGGTGAACCACTTTGGGGTTGCCCGGGCGGATCTCCACCCCCACCACTTCCCTGTCGTCCATCAGTCCCGTGGGAAGCACGAAGCAGCGGAAGTCGTCTTCGCCGCTGGCGCCCACCGTGTAGGTATCCGGCATGGTCAGAACAAGGTCCGGCGTGCCGAGCGACCAGCTATCGGACCACTGCTTCTGGGGCGGCCCCTGCCGAACGTCGCCTTCGGGCGCCCCGGCATCGGCCCACCGGGCCAGGGTCGCGATCTCGGCATCGGGCATGCGCCGGACGCCGTGGAAAGCCCCGTGGCCGGGCTCCGCCTTCCAGGGCGGCATCTGCCGGTTGGCGGTGAAGAGTTTGATCTCGCTCGCCCAGCTCTTCGCGTCGGCGAAGCTCGTCAGCGAGAACGGCGCGATCTGGCCGGGTCGATGGCAGCTCTGGCACCGCTCCTGAAGGATCGGCGCCACATCCCTATGATAGGAGACGGCCAGACTCGCCGAGGTGCTCTTCTCGGGCCGCGCGATCGGGCAGCCGACGGCCTGCGACTGCGCGACCAGCACCGGTTTCCCGGCAAGGAGCGCTTCCACGGCATCGGTCAACTCGGTGTGCGTCACGCGGGTGCGGCGCTGCACGCGGCTGGCGAACTGATCGTTCAGCCGGCCCTGATAGCGAACTCGCCGGTTGGCGTCGAGCACGAAGGCTTCGGGCGTCACCCGGGCGCCGACCAGATCCGCCAGCTTCTGATCCGAGTCTTTCAGCACGGGAAACGCGTATTTGAACTCTCGCGCATGCGCCGCGACGTCGGCGGCGGAGTCCTCCAGGATGGAATTCACCCCGATGAACTGGACACCACGCCCGCTGTAGCTGTCGGCCAGCTTGCTCACCGACTCGGCGTAGCTGTTGGAGATCGGGCACTTTGTTCCAAGGAACAACAGCACCACCACTTTGCTCGCCTTGAAGTCTGAAAGGCTTCGCCGCTTCCCTGTGGCATCCGGCAATCTGGAAAAGTCGATGGACTTTGCCGACCGAACCGCAGCCGCGGAGTTCCGGGCAGCGGCCTGTACCGCGAACGCGGAGAGGGTCGCGCAGACGACCATGCCGGCGGCAAGCCAGCGCGGGGCCCGTGAAATCGGGCGGGGGGAGGCGGTTCGTGCCCGCATGAAGCGTCTCTCCAACTTTCGGAATGCGTTCCAGGGAACACTGGAACGCAGACAGTATAGCCGACGGGAGCCGGGATCGTTGGCCACCCGATACCACAACGACTGACTCATGCTTGCGGGTTCGCCTCTCCCGTGAACCGGTGCTTTCGCGCACGGGGCACGCGGAAAACCACCGTCGCAGCTACTCGTCTCGATAGGGTCGCGAGAGGAGACCGCGAACGGCTTCAGCCACCGGTCGATGTTCCCAGAACAGCGCATGAAGCTCTGTGAGGAGCGGGATGTCGACGTTCAGCGACGCCGCAAGCCGAACCGCCGCCGTGGTGGTGGGCACCCCCTCCGCCACCTGGTGGAGCGAGGCCAGCGCCTCGGCCAGCGGAACGCCCGAACCGAGCGCCATGCCCAGTCGATAGTTCCGGCTGAGGGGGCTCCCCGCCGTCGCCATCAGGTCGCCGAGGCCGGAGAGACCGCGAAAGGTCTCCGCCCTGCCGCCCGCCGCCTCTCCGAGACGGGTGATCTCGGCCAGCCCGCGCGTGAGCAGCGTGGCCCGCGTGTTGGCGCCGAAGCCGAGACCGTCCGAGATCCCCGCCGCGATGGCGATGGGATTCTTGAGCGCCCCTCCCAGTTCCACTCCCGCCACGTCGCTGTTGGTGTACACCCGGAAGAAGGGCGTCGCAAACCGGGACTGGAGCCTGCGTGCCCAATCCGGATCGTGGCTGGCGATGACGGTGGCGGAGGGGATCTCCCGAACAATCTCTCCGGCGAGGTTCGGGCCCGACAACACCGCGAGGCGCGGCGCCGGACCCAACTCTTCGATCGCGACCTCGCTCAGGCGCATGCCGGTGTCTCGCTCCAGACCCTTCGCGGCCAGCGTGATCCCCGGAGGGACGCCGGCCGCCTCGACGAGCGCCCGCAGGGTGGCGCGGACGGACGCGGTCGGGCAGGCGACCACCACCAGGTCAGCCCCGATGGCTGCGAGCGCGAGATCGTGGGTCGCCGTGATGGAGTCCGGCAGTTGCAACTGAGGCAGGTACTGCCGATTGAGGCGCTCGGCGCGGATCTGCGCCGCCTGTTCCTCCCGGCGGCACCAGAGCCGAACATCGCCTCCGCATCGGGCCAGAATCCAGGCGAGCGCCGTCCCCCAGCTCCCGGCCCCGAGAACGGCCACCGCGTGGGGCATGGTGTTGGCTAGCTGTCCCGCTGAAGCGCGTATTGGGCGATATCTCGAATGGCGCCGCCGAACGGCTCCGCAAGCTCGGCGGCGGTGAGCGACTCCAGCGCGAGTCGCGTGTGTTCTTCGGCCCGCTCCAGCACCCAGGTCGGCGTGCCGAGTTCCCGCATCAAGCCATCCGCTGCCGGCACATCCCGCTCCGCGAGCGCGGTTCGCAGGCGGGCGCCGGCCCCGGTGTCGGCCGGGGCGCTCACCAGCGCATGCACCATCGGGAGGCTGCGCTTGCCCTGAATCAGGTCGGCCGCCACCGGTTTGCCCGTCACCTCGGTTCGCCCCCACATCCCAAGATAATCGTCGCAGCACTGAAACGCCAGGCCGAAGTGACGGCCGAACTCCGCGAGCCGCTCGGCACGATCGAGCGCCGCCCCGCCCAACTGGCCGCCGAGCCGCAGGGCGCCCTCTATGAGAGCCGCCGTCTTGCCGCCGGTCATCCGGAAATAGCGCTCCACGGTCACCTCGGTGCTATTCTCCGCCGACATGTCGAGAAACTGGCCCTCGGTCATCCGAAGCGTGGCATGGGTCAGGGTGCGAAAGGCGGAGACCACGCGTTCGGCCGGGTAGCGGTCCGCCAGGCGCAGCAGCGCGATGTCGACCAGCGCCTGCATGTTCGAGCCGACGTTGATGGCGTGGGGGATGCCCCACAGCTTCCAGACGGTGGGACGGTGGCGCCGTTCCTCGTCGTTGTCCTCCACGTCGTCGTGGACCAACGAGAAGTTGTGAATGAACTCCACGGCTGCCCCGCCGGCAGCGGCAGCGGGACCATCCCCGCCCACGCCCTCGGCCGCGAGCAGTGTGAGCACGCCGCGCAGACGCTTGCCGCCATGCTTCCGCCGATCGGCGGCGCTCAGCGGCTCCAGTTTCTGCGAGTGCCAGCCGAGGTGGTAGCGGGCCCAGCGATACAGTTCCAGATCGGGCGAGGCGGAAGCGATGGCGGCTTCCATCTCGGAATCCAGCCAGACAACGCGCTCCTCGATGAGGGCAGCGGTTGCATCGGATACTCGACTCATAAAACAGACTCTCGGAGGCACGACAACGACAACGAGTTCACTTCCGCCGCGCCGGACGCGACTCCTCCACCGCGGCGCCCCGCTGGCGCCGGCCCCACCCCGCAGCGACACAGCTCACCACCCCATCTTCGGATGCGAGGTGAGCTTGATATCGAATGAACGAAGGAACCGGTTCCGGTCGCCTATAATAAGCCAAGTCCCCGAGCGGGACGCAGTTTTTGGATCCCCTGGGACCGATGGCTCCGTGCCGGTCCCGAACAGGCACTGATGCAGCAGACGATCCTGGTGATCGGAAGCGGGGTGGCCGGTCTCACCTACGCTCTGAAAGCCGCCGAGTTCGCCTCGGTCCTCCTGGTCACCAAAAAAGAGGATCGGGAGTCCAACACCAACTACGCACAGGGCGGCATCGCAGCCGTCATCGCCGCGGACGACGCCCCCGAGTTTCACATCGAGGACACCGAGGTCGCCGGAGCGGGTCTCTGCCGCCGGGATGCGGTGGAGCA
Organism: Actinomycetota bacterium; assembly: GCA_005798285.1. GTDB lineage: Bacteria > Armatimonadota > SYMT01 > SYMT01 > SYMT01 > F1-80-MAGs030. The sequence continues at coordinate 26,262 of SYKE01000199.1, read as the reverse complement.
GATGGTGCGCGAGGGCCCATCCCGCGTCTTCGAGCTGATCGAGTGGGGCGCGGAGTTTTCGCTCTCCGGGAGCGAACCGGGCCCGGCTTTGAGCCTGGGCCGCGAGGGCGGGCACTCCCGGCACCGGATTGTCCACGCAAAAGACCTCACCGGTCGGGAAGTCGAGCGGACCCTGGTCGCTGCAGTTCAGCGCCACCCGAACATCACCGTGAAGGAGCACCACGCCGCAGTGGATCTGGTGGTGGAGTCGCTGCCCACCGAGGATGGGACCCTCCGCAGCACGGTGCTGGGCGCCACCGTGCTCGACACCCGCGCCGGCGCGGTGGAGTTCATCGCGGCGGATGCCACGGTTTTGGCCACCGGCGGCGCCGGGCACGCCTACCTGCACACCACCAACCCCTCCATCGCCACCGGCGACGGTGTGGCGATGGCGTACCGAGCCGGAGCCTCCATCGCCAACATGGAGTTCATCCAGTTCCACCCCACCACGCTCTACATGCCGGAAGCTCGCTCGTTCCTCATCTCCGAGGCGGTGCGCGGCGAAGGCGGTATCCTGAAGCTTCAGGACGGCACGCCGTTCATGGATGCCTACCACCCGATGGCGTCGCTCGCCCCGCGCGACATCGTGGCGCGCGCCATCGACAGTGAGCTGAAGCGATCGGGGGATGACTTCGTGTATCTCGACGTCACCCACCTCGAAGCCGACTTCGTGCGCGAGCGCTTCCCGAACATCTACCACCGCTGTCTGGAAGCCGGTCTCGACATCACCTGCTCGCCGATCCCCATTGTCCCCGCGGCGCATTATAGCTGCGGCGGGGTGTGCACCGATCTCGAGGCCCGAACGGGGCTGCATCGGCTGTACGCGGTGGGCGAGGTGGCCTGCACCGGAGTTCACGGCGCCAATCGACTGGCCAGCAACTCGCTTCTCGAGGCGCTGGTGTTCGCCGACCATGCGGCCCACGACACTCAAGCGCTCCTGGCAGCGGAGGGGCCCGCTCCGAAGCCAAAAGCCCCGGAGCGCTTCCTCGCGGCCAACGATCCCGCCCGCCGCGCGGCGGAAGTCACGCCGGAGTTCGCCCATCAGCTTCGGCTGCTCATGCAAACGCTGATGTGGTCCCACGTGGGCATCGTCCGCTCGGATCACCGCCTGAAGCAGGCGCTGCGCGAGGTGCGGATCCTGCACACGGCCGTGGAAAACCTGTACGAACACAGCCATGTGACGCTGGAGACCATCGAGCTCCGGAATCTCGCGCAGGTAGCCCGGCTGATCATCGAATGCGCGCTCCGGCGCAAGGAGAGCCGCGGCCTCCACTTCAACACCGACTATCCCGAACGCGACGACAGCCGGCCGGCGAGCGACACCGTTTTGCCGCTCGTCTCGCAGGTGGGCCTGGGATGATGCGCCGTGGCGCCGCCGCGATCCTGTGGCTGCTCCCGGCGCTGCTGGGAACGGCTCAGCCGGCGGAGGCGGAGCTCACCGTTCGAGTCGGCTCTCCCCTCATTTACCAGTACGAGTCGGTCTCCCTCACCGTTGTCGACTCCGAGCAAGGACAGGACGCGGATCCGGGTCCGGTCGAAGTCACCATGGCGGATGCTCGGGACCGCCGCACCGTGGTTTATGCCGCCCCCACCGATCGGCCGGGCGAATGGCGCGGACGCTTCACCCCCACCCTCGCCGGACGGCTGACCGGCGCCGCCGTGCTGGCCCGGGGAGAGGCTCGAGAAATCGGGCTGGTGCCGCTCATTCAGGTTCGGAGGGCCCGACGTCCGGGCTTTCTCTCGCTCAAGCCGGACGGTGGACGCGCCTTTCATCAGGCGCCAGCCACCCCGGGTGCGGCCGGACCGTCGGGCAGCCTCTTCCCCCTGGGGATCGTCCTCGCCGCCCCAACGGCGCTGCCGGGGCCGGGTTCGTGGGACCCGGCGGCGGAGTGCGAACGGTGCCGCGCGCTGGGCGCCAACCTGGTGGTCGTGCCCCTGCCGGACGACGCCGCGCACGCCGGAAGCCCGGCGGGGGATGCCGTGGATCGCCTGCTCCTCACCGCGGAGCAGCCCGGTCGATCCCCCCTCGCCATCATCCTTCGGCTCAGGGTCGACGGTCCCACCGAAGCCGTGGCGACGCGGATGAGAGACGCTGGACGCCGCTGGGGATGGGCCGTCGCCCTGGCCGCGTGGCAAGTGCAGACGGCTGGAGACTCGGCCGCGGTTGATTGGGGCGCCGCCACCGCCGCACTTCGATCCGGCGATGCCTACGGTCACGCGATCGGCGCCCCCGCCGCTGTCGCGGGCGCGTCCGACGTGGGCGACTTTTGCTATGGGACCGGTTTCCCGACCGGCACGCGAGCGCGCCCGGCGATGGCCGAGGCGACCGCGGGCAGTCCCCTCGAGTCGCTCTGGCAATGGATGGCCGTCGGAGGATTGGGCGCCCCGGTTCTCTCGCTCGAGGCGCTGCCCGAGCATGCCGACAAGTTGATCCGCGCGTTTCGAGAGCTCGCCGTCCGAGCCGGGTTCCACGCCCGGGAAGCCCAGGCCGGCGGAGGTCTCTCTCCCTCCGAGCCGGCCCATCGCCGGTTCGGTTCGAATCTGATCGCCTGGACGGCCGGCAAGTCCGACCTCGCGCTCCCGGCACCTCGGGGACGCTACGCCGCGTCGTTCCTCTCCCCCCAAACCCACGAATACAGAGCCCTGCCGCCGGCCACCTCCACAGGCGGACAGGTTCTGATCTCCGGCCTCCCTGGGGGCAAACCCGGCATCCTGCTTCTAACATTGCAACGACGGTCTCAGCGAGTACCGACGAACCGTGGACAACGTGCTTGCCGCTGACTCTCGCGACGGTGTGCGAGAGACTGCCTGTGCCGCTCGTTCTGTGCCCTGCTGCGATGGCGCCGGCCGAGCAACTCTTGGGAGTACTGCGCCTGCGCGGCAGCAATTCTCAGACGATCCGCTGACTCTCGGGGCCCGGGATCAGGAGCATCTTCAGGACTCCTGCCCCCCGGGCGACAGCGCCGCCGGCGCTCTCTCGCCGGGCCCGCTCCGGCAGCGCCGTCGTCAGAGGCGCGGGCTCATCTGGAGAATGGGGACCGATGGGTCCGGGCGATTCCGGCCCGCGGCGCCGGCGCTGAGTCGTGCGAGTCGGGTGGAACGGCGCGTCTCGGAAAGCACGCTGAGGATTCTACTTCAGCCGAAGAGATCGTCCACATCCCCCAACGCCCCGGCGCAGGAGTCGCGGCCCAACCCCCGGGGATCCGTATTTGGTACTCCGTACCGCTACAAAAACGCTTCAAACGGGCAGAAAAACATTTGCGGCATGTGGACTTCTTGCGATAGTGTGAAGTCAGCGTCTCAACCGTCGCAGTCGACCTTGCCGGCCGCAGGAACTGCCGGAAGGCGGGCCGTTCAGAGTTCCTCAGCGATATCTACGCACAGGACAACTTCACGGCTGCCGCCGGCGCTCTCTCGATCACGGTGCACAACCGGAAGAGAGGATTTGTGATGAATGCTGCAGTTTTGAGGCTGATCTTGGGCAGCGTGCTGTTGGGCGGCACGCCTCTCGGCATGGCCGACGTTTTCTCGAACCGTTCCGCTCCCGTGCAGCTCATCCTTGAGCAGAAAGGCCCCTTCGGCCAAGACCCATCCAACTACTGGCGGGGAGAGCCCGTGCCGCTAGCGCTCACGCTGCGCTACCCGGATGCGGAGCGTGCCGCGCGGCGGGCACACAACGCACGCCAGGCCGAAGGTCCCGTCCCCAACCTGCGTTTGTGCGGACCGGGACAGGCCTGGCCGGATCTGATGACGGTGCGTCTCGAGCGCCAGAGTCTTGCATGGTGGAAGCCGGTGGGCGGCCCGCTCAACTGGCGGGCCTGGGCCGGCGCCGTGCAGAAGGGCACGGATACGGCGTCGGTGGTCGGGTCGCGGCCGCTCCGGATTCCGTTTTCACTGTCCCCCTCCATGACGGAGCAGCTCTCGCCGGGCAAGTACCGGGTTAACGCCGTGCTGGACACGCGGAAGGCGGCCGGCGACGGCTGGCACGGCCAGGTGGCTGCAACCACCGAGTTCACGCTCCGACCCCTGGCCGCAACTCCCGCGGAACAGAGCCGGGTCTACGTGCAGCGCGCGCGGTTCGCCAGGGATATCGAGCGGGACTCGGCAGCCCAACAGCAGTTGGCGGCGAAGGCGACCCAATTGGACCCGGCGAACGTGGATGCCTGGTACACGTTGGCGGCGGCGGCAAGCAACAACCGGGACTGGAGTACGGCGGTGGCGGCCGGCCGGAAGGGCTTGTCGCTGACAGACAAACTGAGACCGGGCGCCTACGAAGAGCGCGCCTTCATGGATTCGCTGATAGGCTTTGCCGAGCGAAAGTTGCGTGAGAAGAAGTAGGCGGCCGTGTGTCGCGGAGCATCAAAGTTGCGTCCTGTTCCAACATCGAGCCGCGGCAGGGCCGCTCCGGACGAACGGCGCCGCGTGCCCCGGCGGGTCGTTTTCTCCGGACTTCTGGGGGGACTCGGGCTCGCTCTGGCCGCGCTGGCCCTGTGCCGGGGCGAGGCGCCCGCTTTCTCCCGGCCTCCGGCAGCCCCGCCGGTGTTGGCTCTGGAGCTTCCGGAGGCGGACGGGCAGCCGCCCACATTGCTCCAGGGAGCGCCTGTTGCGTTCCGGCTCTCCCTCCGCTACCCCGTGCGATCGCTCCCGACCGACCGGCCTTCGGCCAACCCGGCCAACTCCGGCCGGGTCTCCGATCGGCTCCCGGCTGCCTACAGAGGCTGGACCCATCTGGCGGAGGTGGAGCTGTTCGCCGTGCGTAACGGCGCCCGCAGTCGCATCCTGAAGAACTGGGGTTGGCGCGACGGTGTTTCGCGGTTCGAGGTGGCTCGCTGCGGCGTCGAGTCCGAACAGACGGGGAGAGCCTCCATTTTGTTCCAGCTACCCACCCGCGACTCCGGCGCCGTGAAGGCCGGGACCTACGAAGCCGTGGCGGTGCTGGACACGAGAGCGACGCCAGGCCCAGAGCGATGGCGGGGACTCCTCCGCTCCGTGCCGCTACCATTCGAGGTGGAGGAGGCCCGCACGCCCGGGCAGCAGGCGGAAGTGCTCTCCCGTCAGGCACAGGACGCCTTCGTGGCCCAGGACTGGGGGCGCGCCGGGTCGCTGGCGGCCGAGGCGACCCGGCAGAGTCCGGGGTCGGCGGACGCCTGGTACCAGCTTGGACTGGCGAGCGCCGCCCGTTCGCGGTGGCGGGAGGGGATTGCCGCGTACGAGCGGTACCTCGCCCTCGGTGGCCCGGACGACCGGGACGCGCCCCGCCGGCCCTCGGTGCGCCAACGCATCGATCTCATGCGGCGACGCATGGAGATCGAAGGGCGGAACCGACGCGCCGGCTAGTATCACAACGACGGTTCGGCCAAGGTGGCTGGAAGACTGGCGCTCCACCTCGACCGACTTCATCCCCGCTTGGGAAACCCGCTCCCATCCACGGCCCAGACCGCTTCCGGATGAACCAACCGCAGCGCCAGGTACTCCTGCAGCTCCGCGTGCACCGTCTGCTCGTCTCAGCGTGACTCAGTGAGGAAGCGCCTCAGCTTCCGCTCCGAGGCGTTCGTCATTTCGGAGAGGTTCCCGAGTTCCTGCGGTCCCGCGTTCATAGGCCGGCGCCGGCAGGGCGCGCAGGTAGTCCTGGCTCCGGTGACGAGAGGGCTTGCGCCCAAAGACCGGAGCAAACTCCGCATGAAACCGCTGAAAGGAAACTTCCAGCCGCCCAAACTCCTCTACGTTCACTCGCCGGTCCCTGAGGCCGCACCGGCCTCAAGACTCCTGTCGGCACGACCGTCGTTGCAATACTAAGACGTGTTGGGTCAAACCGAGCGACTCGCACCGTTCGCTCTTCCCGCTCGACACCTCCGCGGGCGCCGGCCCGGAAGCGTTCTCGCCGCGGCCGGTAGCGCCACACCGGCGGTCGGGAGAGTCGAGGGGAGGGCCGGCGGCGACCCAGGGAGAAACCGAGAGGGAAGCCTCTTGAGAAAGCGCCTGATGCCACTCCACGATTTTTCCGCCCAGAGACGGCGGGTGCTGAAAGCCCTTGGCGGCTTTGCCTGCCTGTCGGCCTCCGGCTGCGTACACCCGATCGCCGAGGAGTCGGACCCGCGCGGTCAGCCTCGCAGCGGCGACCTGGAGGTACGGCTGTTCCTCGGCGGTTACGGCATCGACTTCTATGAATCCGCCGCACGGGAATATGAACAGGCCCATCCCGGCGTGAAGATCGACATCAAAGGCGATCCCCGCATCTGGGATCAGCTTCGGCCGCGCTTCGTCTCCGGCGAGCCGCCCGGTCTCGCCTTTCCCGGGTGGGGCATGGACCACTACGCCCTCATCTACGAGCGCCAGGCGCTCCCGCTGGATGACGCGCTCCTCACCACGCCCTACGGTAAGACCCGATGCACGTGGCGAGAGACCTTTCTACCCGAAGTGATGAAGATGGGGGAGTACGAAGGGCAAACCTACCTGCTGCCCCACTACCTCACGCTCAACGGCTGGTGGTGCAACGTCAACCTGTTTCGGGAAAAGGGTTGGAAACCGCCTCAGAGTTGGAATGAGTTCAAGGCGCTGGCGGCGCAGATCAAGTCCGCGGGAATTGCGCCGCTTACCCACCAGGGAAAGTACCCCTACTACGCCTTCCAGGGCTTCTTGCTCCCCTGGGCCATCAGCATCGGCGGGATCGAGGCCTATCGGAAGGCAGAGGCGCTGGAGCCCGGCGCCTGGAAGGCGGCGCCGTTTCTGGAGTCCGCCCGGATGATCGATGAGATCCGCAAGGCCGGCTGGTTCCAGAACGGCGCCAACGGCATGAGCCACACCGAAGCGCAGATGGAGTTCCTCCAGGGCAAGGCCGCGATGATTCCGTGCGGCACCTGGCTGGAAAGCGAGATGAAGAAGCAGCTTCCCGCGGGGTTCAAAATGGAGTTCTTCCTGCCGCCCCGGGTGGATGGCGGCAAGGGAGATCCCAGCATCGTTCAGGTTGGAGTGGAGCCCTGGCTGGTTCCGTCGCTCGGCAAGAACCCGGCGCTGGCCATCGACTTCTTCAAATACATCACCAGCGAAGCCAAAGCCCGGCAGTTCGTCCGCGAGAAGGGCACCCTCACCGCCATCCGCAGCGGCAACGAGGGCGACCTGCCGGACACCTTACAGGCGCCGGCGCGGGCCCTCCGCGAGGCGAAGGCCACCTGGTCCACCCGCTATGCCCAGTGGTACAAGCCGTTTGAGGACGCCTCCGGCAAGGCGATGGCGGAGTTGCTGCAGGGCAGCGTCACGCCGGAGAAGTTCGTTGAGAAATTGGAGGCCGAAGCCTCGCGAGTCCGAGAGGATCCCAACATTCCCAAGCACAAAGTGCAGTGACCTTCTTCCGGATCCACCGTTAAGCAACCTGAACCGGTCTGCAGGTGTGGGCCGGCGGGAGGCGTTTCAGTGTTGCTGGCGGCCGAACAGGTTCAGGCGCCGGGATCCCGGCAGGGCAAACGCGGCTGGGCCTATAATACGAGGTTGGGTCGATGGCGGAGCGGAAGTGGCTTCGTCGGAACGATTCCGCCGGGTCATGAGAGCGAGGCCCACCGTTTAATGCCGTTCGACGAGAGCGATAAGGCGTTGGTGGAGCGGGTGAAGACGGGCGACGTGCGCGCCTTTGAGATGCTTCACCGGCGCTATTACCCGCGTGTGTACCGGCTGGCCTACCTTCGCCTGGGCAATGCCGAAGACGCGGCCGATGTGGCCTCGGAGACGTTCCGCCGCGCACTGCAGCGGATCGATTCCTACCAGTTTCGCCGAGCCCCCACTCTCTACCCCTGGCTGCATCAGATCACCAGCAACCTGATCATCGATCACGTACGCCGGCTGCCCGCGGGGGGTATGCTCTCTTTAGATGCCCAGGCCGCCGAAGATGTCGACAGCTTCCTGGAGTATCTGCCCGCCGAGGGTCTCAACCCACAGGAACTGGTGGAACGCGGAGAAGTGCAGGAGATGGTGCGGCTGGCGATCAATCAGCTTCCGCCCGACCAGGCGCGCGCCGTGACGCTCAGGTTTCTTGGGGATCAGTCGATCCGGGAAATCGCCCAGGCACTCGATCGAACCGAGGGCGCGGTGAAGAGTTTGCTTCACCGGGCTCTCCAGGGGCTCCGTCAGCATCTCAAGACGTATGTTGCCGGCGCCCAGAACTCAACCGACGGAGCGATGCGAGTCGTCGCTCCGCAAAAGGCTCAAGACAATGCCCCCGAACACATCCACCTTCATCGAGGAGGCGCGTAAGCGCGAGGCCTGGCTGCCCCCGGCCCTGGAACGGGAGGGGGCGGAACCCACCGAGTGTGAGAGTTTGCTGCGAACGGCGGCGCTCTTTCACGGTGTGGCGCAGTCGATTCCCGTCCCCCGGGAAGCCGAGGACGCGTCACGGGCACGCGCCGTGGCCTATATGAACGAGCTGCGCTGGCAGCGCTCTCGCGGCGACGCCCAGACCGAAGAAGCCTGGTACCTCAGATTCCGGAGCGCGCTCAAGTACGTCTTCACGCTCGGACGGCGCCGTTAGACGGGTGAGCCGGCCATGACCCGCTGGCTGGCGGTTCGCACAGCCACCGACCAGCGTCCGCTCGCCGTGGCGGCGGGGCCGTTTCAGCCGGCGGTGCGAGCGTTCGTCCTCTTCGACACGGGTCAGGGACTCGAATACGGTGAGGTGCGGCGGGAAGCCCGCGAAGGCGAGACGGCTCCACCGGGCTCCGCGCGGATGACCCGTCTCGCCACCGAGGCCGATGTGCGCCAGGAGACCCGAAACCTCGAGCTCTCGGAGCGCGCCATGACGGACTCGTCGGCGCTGATCCGCGAACTCGGTCTCCCGATGCGCTTGATTCGAGCCCGCTACCAGTGGGATCGCTCTCGAATCACCTTCTTCTACGTGTCCGAGGGCCGCGTCGACTTTCGAGCGCTCGTGAAGGCGCTGGCGGCCCGACTCCGCACCCGCATCCAACTCTTGCAGGTGGGCGCCCGAGATGCCGCACGCCTGCTCGGCGGGATCGGTCCCTGCGGCCGTGAGCTTTGCTGCACCTCGTGGATGACCGAATTCTCATCGGTCACCGCGGGAATGGCGCAGGCACAGGCGCTGGTGTTGAACCCGACCCGCTACAGCGGTGTCTGCGGCAAGCTGATGTGCTGTCTGCGGTTCGAGTACAGCGCCTACGCCGAGGCTCGAAGCGACTATCCCGCAGTCGGCGCGGCGGTGGAAACTTCGGACGGCGCCGGCAAGGTCAGCGGCTGGAACGTCCCGGCGGGAAGCGTGGTGGTTCGGCTGGACGGGGGTGTGGAGAAGGCCTACTCTCCCGAAGGCGTGCATCGGGCCCTCACCGTCGGCTGCGCCGTGGCGGAGGGCGGAAGCTGCCGCGGAGGCTGCTCCACCCGGGGATCCCAGGGGGCTCCACCGGACTGAGCTCCAATCGGGCGGGGTTGCCGGGGAGGGGCCGAAGAGGTATCCTGTGCCGTTCCCAGTCGGTTCGGAATCCTTCCGATCCACCCCGGAACGCTGCCGCCGAGGCACGCCCATGTCCCGCTTTTTCCTGACCACCCCCATTTACTACGTCAACGACGTACCCCACATCGGCACGGCCTACACCACGTTGGCGGCCGATATCCTCGCTCGATTCCATCGAGCTCGCGGGGAAGAAGTGCTGTTCAGCACCGGTACCGACGAGCATGCCACCAAGGTGCTTCGCGCCGCCGAGGCCCGAGGCATGAACGTGCGGGAGTTCGTGGACGGCATGGCGGGCCGCTTTCAGGAGGCCTGGCGAGAGCTGGGCGTGGATGACCACGTCTTCATCCGCACCAGCGAGGCGCGGCACATCGCGGCGGGTCAGGAATTCTTCCGCCGCCTCCAGGAACGGGGCGACATCTACCAGGGGGAGTACGAGGGCTGGTACTGCGTCGGCTGCGAGACCTTCTTCGCCGCTGAGGAGGCTCCGGAGAAAGAAGGCGTGCGCCCCTGCCCGAATGAGCCCCAGCACAAACCGCTGGAACTGGTGCGCGAAACCAACTACTTCTTCGCCCTCAGCCGCTACGGCGACCGGCTGCTGGAGTGGATCGACGCGAACCCCGGCTGCCTGCTCCCTGAGTTTCGGAAGAACGAGGTGGTGTCGTTCATCAAGCAGGGCCTGCGGGACGTCTGCATCACGCGTTCCGCCGTCGGGTGGGGAATCCCCGTGCCCGACGACGATTCGCAGGTGATCTACGTCTGGTTCGACGCGCTGATCAACTACATCACGGTGGCCGGTTTCCCGAACGACGCGGAGTCGATGGACGCCTGGTGGCCGGCTTCGCTCCACCTGGTCGGCAAAGACATCTACGTCCGGTTCCACTGCACGCTGTGGCCCGCCATGCTGATGGCCGCCGGCCTCAAGCCGCCCCGCTGCGTTTTCGGACATGGCTTCTGGATGAACGAGGGGACCAAGATGTCGAAGTCCCTCGGCAACTTCATCGAACCGCTGAAGCTGGCGGAGTGGCTGGAAACCGTGTCCGGCTCCACCCGCCCCATCGCCCGGGATGCCGTTCGCTACTTCCTCTTTCGAGAGATGCCCTTCGGCGAGGACGGCAATTTCTCACGCTCGTCGCTCGTCCAGCGCTTCAACGGAGATCTCGCGAACGATCTGGGCAACGGCCTGAATCGGGCGCTGAACATGGTGCGGCAGAACTTTGTTCGCGAAGGCGCGCCGGATGGCGAAACGCCGCCGCCATCGGAGGCGGAAGTCCGCCTGAAAGCGCTCGCTCCGGAGATCCACGCCCGCGTGACGGCCTCGCTGGAGGCGATCGATCTCCAGGGCGCCCTCACGGCGATCTGGGACTACGTGGCGGCGCTGAACGGCTACATCGGGGAACGGGCGCCCTGGGTGCTCGCGCGGCAGGGCAAGCGCGACGAGCTTGCGGGGGTGCTGCGGCACGCTCTGGAAGGGGCTCGCGTGCTCACCGTCTGGCTCTCCCCCGTAATGCCGGTAGCCTCACAAGAGATGCGCGCCCAGCTCGGGCTCAGCTCCACCCCGACCTGGGAGGAAGCGCTTCAGTGGGATGCGCTCCAGACCGGCGCCCCGCTGGGGAGTCCGGTCCCGATCTTTCCGCGGATTGACCGCAAACGCCTTGAGGAAGGAAATCGAATCATGTCCGGCGAGACTCCGCAGTCGGTCGCCCCGGCGGCGCCCGCGCCAACCCCCGCACCACCGGCCCCGACGGCCGAAGCCCCCCAGCAGACCGAGGGGATCGCGACGATCGGGATCGACGACTTCGCGAAGGTCGAGCTTCGTGTCGCGGTGGTGCTGTCCGCCGAGCGCGTGCCGAAGGCCGACAAGCTGCTGCACCTGAAAGTGAGCCTCGGCGACGAAGAGCGCACGGTTTTGGCCGGTCTGGCGGAGTATTACCAGCCGGAGACCCTCGTGGGTCGCCGCGTCGTGATGGTGGCCAACCTCGCGCCGCGCAAGCTCCGGGGATTGATCTCCCAGGGGATGCTCCTCGCCGCCGAGGCGGACGGCAAGGTCTCGCTGCTTCAGCCGGACACAGAGCTGCCGGCAGGCGCCCGCATCCGCTAAGACCTCCCTCGAACCGTCAGGCCGGGCTGACCCACGGGACATCCGGGCAGCCCACCTGATGGTTCGCGAAACGGGCCGCCACGAAGAGCAGATCCGCCAGTCGGTTCAGGTAGACCAGCACTTCGGGGTTGTAGCCCTCTTCCCGGCCCGCGGCGGCCAGCACGGCCCGCTCCGCGCGACGGCACACCGTTCGAGCGAGATGAAGCTGGGCCGCCTGCGCCGTACCACCGGGCAGGATGAAGGTGGTCAGCGGCTCCAGGCGATCCTCAAAGCTGTCGATGAGATCTTCCAGCCGGGCCACCATCCCCTCGGTCACCCGTGGCACGCTCCGACGGTGCTCCCCCTGCAGCGCATCGAGCGGGGTGGCCAGATCGGCGCCCACCACGAAAAGCTCACTCTGGAGGCGGTGGAGAAGCCCGAGCAGCTCGGGATCCTCCACCTGGGTGGCGCACACCCCGAGCTGGGCATTCAGTTCGTCGACTTCCCCGTAGGCATGCACGCGCGGGTGGCTCTTGAGCACCCGCTGGCCGCCGAAGAGGCCCGTTTCTCCCTGATCCCCGGTTCGGGTGTAAATACGCATTCTGCTAACGGCTCCGGGACGTCAGTCCTTGACCTCGACGATGATCTCGATCTCGACCGCCGCATCTCCCGGAAGCTGGTAGACGCCGATGGCGCTGCGGGCGTGCCAGCCCACTTCCTGACCGAAGATGGCGACGAGCGTGTCGGTTGCGCCGTGAATGACGGCAGGCGTGTTGCTGAAACCCTCGGCGCAGTTCACCATACCCAGAATCTTGACCACGCGTGTGACCTTGCTCAGATCCCCCACGAGCCACTGAACCGAGCCCAGGCAGCCCAGGATCGCCTGACGGGCCGCTTCGTAGCCCTCTTCCACCGTGACGTTGTCCCCGACCTTGCCGGTGACCCGCGACGTTGCGCCGCTCGTGTACACCAGATTACCGGTTCGCACGGCCGGAGCCAGCTTGCCGGGACTGGCGGCCGGAATCTCAAGTCCCAGCTCCTTCAATTTCCCGTTGATATCCATCGAAAACTCTCCCAGGCGCGAGAGGATCGGCCTCCCGACGCCGCCTGCTGATTGGACACGGAGGGTGGTTGATCCCTTCCCCGGAGCCGTTTCGGATGTGGAACCGTTCGGACTTTGTGGCGCCCTCTCTGTCACCCAACTTGAGCATCTTCACTTAAGATACAATTCGACCCGGTGGCCGATGCCCGGCTGCCGGGCGGCCGCCGGGGGCTGGGTTCATTTGACACACGTCAGATGCTGAGGATCCCTGGCAACGGGCGTCCTCAATCTGTATAATTCTTCCTGGCATACCCCCACCGTGGAGGAGACGGCGTGAAGTTCCAGATGGATTTCACCGAGGAGATGGTTTCCGGAGCGGCAATCGCCCGCTATGCCGGAATGCCGGACGCCGACGTGGTAGCGAGAGCTCAACGAGGATACGAAGACGCCGCCGAGCACCTCCTTTACAAGTACCGGAATCTCGTACGATCCAAGGTCAAGTCCTACTTCCTGGTCGGCGCCGAGCGGGAAGATCTGCTCCAGGTCGGCATGATCGGGTTGTGGCAGGCCATCGTGGACTACAAGCCCGCGAAGGCGACCTCGTTTCCGGCATTTGCCAAGGTGTGTATTCACCGGCACATCATCACCGCCATCAAGGCGGCCACCCGACAAAAGCAGCTCCCGCTGAACACCTCACTCTCCCTGGAGGTTCCCTCGGAAGACGAGTTCAGCGACTGGAACATGTCCGACATCCTGCAGACCGACGAAACGGCGGATCCGGAAGAACTCGTACTGCAGCGAGAAGACAGTGAAGCGCTCCTGGGGATGCTCCAGCAACTCCTGAGCGAATTTGAGTGGCGGGTTCTGGCGGGCTACCAGTTGGGCAAGTCGTATCGAGAGATCGCCGACGAGCTTCGCTGCAAGACCAAGTCCGTCGATAACGCCCTGGCCCGAATCAAGCGCAAGGTCTCCCGGGTTTCCACCGACGGAATCGAGGGACTGGATTTCGCCATCGAGTTCTGATGGCGATTCTCGATGGGGATTGAAGACCTGCGCTGTCCTCGTGACCGAGCGCCCCTGGAGTTCCGGCCCGGATTGGAATCCGGAGCCGGACGGGCTTCTCCGACACTCCTCTGCACCGCTTGTCGTTGGATCTCTCCGCTGTCCAACGGCATCCCGGATCTCCCACCCCCCGACGGTTGGGAGCCGGATGCCGCGGAGACGGTCCGCCGGGAACAGGCATTTCGAGACGACGACTCCGTTCGCTACGACGGCATGCTGGGTCTACGGCTCTTCTCCCGCTTCGAACTCCCCCTGCTGCTGAGCGGCCTTCGCGGGACGGAAGTCCGGGTGGCGGAAGTCGGATGCGGCACGGGCCGAGTCACTCTCCGCCTCGCAGCTCTCGGCGCTCGCGTGCTCGCCGTGGATCACAGCCTGGCGTCGCTGAATCGCCTTCAGGCAAAACTGTCCGCTCCTGGGCGGGACGCGGTACAACTGGTCCGGTCCGATGCAACGCAAATCCCCGTGGCGGACGGCTGGGCAACTCACGTGGTGTCGGCGCAGCTCCTCGAGCACGTTCCCACCGAGGCCCTGCGGCGCCGGGTGATCGCCGAGATGGCTCGGGTGCTGCGACCGGGCGGCAGGCTCGCTCTGACGGCCTACCGGGCTCTGCCGTGGCTTCGGCAAGAGGGTTTTCACAGCGGCGAGCTTTACTTTCACCGGTTTCGCCGCGAGGAACTGGCGCGATTGCTGTATCCCTGGTTTGATGTGACGACATTGACCGGCCGACTGGGCTATGTCTGGCTGGTCCGCGGTAGAAGACGATGACCTTTCAACAACTCCTTTCCAATCTCGAACGCTTCTGGGCCGCGCAGGGCTGCGTCATCCTGCAGCCGTGGGACGTGGAAATGGGCGCCGGCACGATGCACCCGGCGACGTTTTTCAGAAGCCTCGGGCCGGAGCCGTTCAACACGGCCTACGTTCAGCCGAGCCGCCGCCCGGCCGACAGCCGCTACGCCCGCAACCCCATGCGCGTGCAGCACTACTACCAGTACCAGGTCATCTTGAAGCCGTCGCCCGACAACATCGTGGACCTGTATCTGGACAGCCTGCGATCTCTTGGCATCGACCCCGCCATACACGACATCAAATTCACGGAGGATGACTGGGAGAGCCCCATGCTCGGCGCCGCGGGCGTCGGTTGGCAGGTGGAACTCGACGGCAACGAGATCACCCAGTTCACCTTCTTCCAGCAGAGCGGCGGCTTCGAGTGCCGGCCGGTGACGGTGGAGATCACCTACGGACCTGAGCGCCTCGCCTGTCTGCTCCAGAACGTCGCCAGCTTCTGGGAACTGGAATGGGACCACGGTCTCACCTACGGGCAGCTCGACAAAACCGCGGAGATCGAGAACTCCATCTACAATCTCGACAAGGCTGACACGGATCTCCACTTCCGACTGTTCGACCTGTATGAGGCGGAGTCGCACCGAATTCTGAAGGAGGGGCTCGTTTACCCCTGCTACGACTTTGCGCTCAAGTGCAGCCACGCCTTCAACATCCTGGATGCTCGGGGCGCCATCTCGGTAACGGAGCGGGCCAGCTACATCGACCGGGTGAGGAACATCTGTCGTCGAGTGGCGCAGGCCTACCTGAAACAGCGTGAGGAATCGGGTTACCCGCTCCTGCCGAAGACCGAAGAAGCCGCCTGAACGCGAGGGGCCCGGACTCCGGGCCCGAGCTGATCGGACGTCGGCGTCGACCCCGGTTCCGGATGGAGCCGGGGTCGTTTCTTCACACCCCCAGCGCAGAGCGATAGAGCCGCTGAAAGTCGGCGGCCGAGACGCTGCGTGGGTTGAAGTTCGCGGTCCACTGCCCCGCAGCCCCCGTGGCGAGCGCGGGGACGCTGTCCTCGGTGACGCCCAGGACGGCAAGCGAGTCCGGCCACCCCGCGGCCCGCAGAAGCGATTGGAGGTGGTCCGCCAGCGCGTGCGACGCCTGCCATGCGTCGCCGCCGTGTGGAGCCAGGCCCGCCGAAACAGCGAGATCGGCGTAGGCCGCCGCCGCCGTGGGATCCTCGGCGTTGAACCGCACCACATGCGGGAGCATCATTCCCACCGCCTGCCCGTGGACGATATTGAAGCGCGCCGTGAGGGGATTCGCGGCGGAGTGAGCCGCGCCGAGCATGCTCTGCTCGATGGCGATACCGGCAAAGCTCGCGCCGAGGTGCATGGCGGCGCGCGCCTCCAGATGTGAAGGCTCTCCCAGGACGCGCGTGAAGCTGCCGCTGGTGAGCCGAAACGCCTCGCGGGAGTACAGAAGCGAGAATTCGTTCCGACGGCGCGTGACGGCCGTCTCAACGGCGTGAGCGATGGCATCGATGCCGGTGCAGGCGGTCACGCCGCGCGGCTGAGACAGCGTGAGCCCCGGGTCGAGCAGCGCGACCCGTGCCGCCGCCTTGGGGTCGCCGCAGGCCATCTTCTGGTGGGTCGCCTCATCGGCAATCAGGGCGTACGACTGACACTCGCTGCCGGTGCCCGAAGTGGTCGGCACGGCGATGAGCGGCAGCAAGGGTCGGGAGGCTTTCCCGTGGCCCCAGTAGTCCTGCATGCGTCCACCGTTGGTCAGCAGGAAGTTGCCGCCCTTGGCGGTGTCCATGCTGCTGCCGCCGCCGAGTCCGATGAACGCCTCGACCCCTTCCCCCCGGGCCGCTTCCAGACAGGCGGCGGCATCCACGGTGGTGGGATTTTCGCGGACCCGATCGAAGACGGCGGCGGTGACGCCCGCCGCCTTCAGGATCGCCAGGGCCCGCTCCAGATGGCCCACGGCCGCGATGCCGGGGTCGGTTACCACCAGCACGCGCCGCGCCGGCAGCTCCCGCGTCAACTCACCCAGCCGCTCCAATACCCCCAGCCCGTAGACGATGCGCGTCCGGGGCTGGAGGTCGAAGCCGAGGATCCCCCCGGGCATGGTTTAGTTCCCCGCGCGCTGGATCGCCCGACGTCGATAGAGGAACTCGAAGAGGTTCCCTTCGTGCGGTTGGTCCCACTGGACCCGCGTGGTCGGCAGGGGTCCCAGGTTCAACCGATCGATGTTCGGAGAGCCCACAAGCGCGTCGGAGAAGCCGGGATCGTGGGTGATGCCGGTGACGACCAGGGACGGTCCGATCTGCTCCAACATCTTGTCCTGCGGGATCTCCAGCACGCTGGCGTAGGGGAAGAGGAACTCCCGGTTCGCCAGAGGATGGCTGAAGTTGTTGCAGCGAACGATCGTGGGCAACAGGTAGGTGCTGCCGTCGAGTTCCTGAATGCGCGGATCGGTCCGGTACTCCGCCGTGATGTCCTCGGCGCCGGCGGTCTGCAGTCCCTGAGTGATGGCCTGGTCGATGAACTGAGCCATCTTGGGGTTGGCGAAGCCCGCCAGTTGTGCCGATTCGTCGGTTGCGGGAACGGGGCGGATTTCGGCCAGGCGTCGAGCCAGCGCGTCAGCCAGCGCGTCGGCATGGCGGGGAGTGATGACGCACGAGGCATTGACGCACGACCTTCCGCCGTTCTCCGCGATGGATTGGGCGATCAGGTCCACATACTGCGGCCAGTTCTCCGCTTCATCGTTCCCGATGAGCACCTTGCTGCGGCCCGGGCCATGCACCGAGACGCCCGGATTGCCCGCATAACGCTGGACCGTGGCCTCGTCGCCGAAGATAAGCGCGCGACCGCAGGTATCCATCACCGCGCCGCTGCCCTCATGGTCGGTGGGATAGAAGCTGAAGGCGTCGGCGGGACAGCCGGCAGCGATGAAGGACTGGATGATCCGGAACGGCGTCCACGGCTCTTCGCGGCCCGGCTTCAACACCACCGGGATCTTCATGACGAGCGCCGGCATCCAGAGCGAGTTCACACCCGGGGAGTTGCTGGGGAGCACCACCCCGAGCGCCTCGGTGGCCGCGTAGTAGCTCACGGGCACGCCCTGCTGCTCGCCGCTGCCACGATCGATCACCGTGAGATCCAGGCCCCGGGTGAGCCCGCGAAGGATCGTCTCCATCTCGGTGAAGACCTGATAGATCTTCCCCATGTTTCGACGGATCAGGATGTGGGGCAGGCCGCTGGTGGCGCTGAGCTGCTCGATGTAGTCCTGAGGCGATTGGGTCTGATCGCCCAACGGAAGGGTGGAGTGCAGGAAATGCTCGCCCGCCTTCTTCGCGATCGCCACCAGTTCGGCGCATGAGAACTTGCGGAGGGCCGCTCGGGCATCGCCGATGCGGCGCATGTCTCGACGGATGATGCCGGCGTTCGCGTGGCTGATTTCCACCACCGATTCACCGGTCCGAACGCTCTTGATCTCGACCTTTTCCAGGCTTTCGTACACCTGGCCCCGTCGAAGGACGGGGATATGCGGCAACGTCATTACTTCTTCCCGCCCACGGAGAAGAGATGACCCTCCGTGCGCAGATACATCACGCCATCGGCGACCGACGGCGTGGAATGGCTGGCCTCACCCAGAGGGCTCCGACCCAGCACTTTGAACTCGGGCCCCGCCTCGATACACACGACTTCACCGCGCGTAGAGATGGCGTACAGCTTGCCGTTCACACAGATCGGCGAGCCGAAAAAGTCCCCGCCCACTCGCTCCTGCCACACCTGTTCTCCGGTGGAGGCGTTCAGACAGGTGACGATCCCGCCGTCTCCCCAACAGAAGATCCAGTCCTTGTAGGCGAGCGGGGTGGGCACATACGACGGCCCACGCTGAAGGTGGTACTCCACCTTGGGTTCTACCCCGGCGCCACGAGAACCGGGACGAACGGCGGCCAGTTCCCGGGCCCCGCCGCCCTGGCCCGCGGCGCCCACGATGAGCTCGCCGGCCAGAATGGGCGACGATACCGCCCGATTCTTGAAAACCTGCTGCTCCCAGTTCAGCTCACCGGTGGCGGGATCCAGACTGGTGAAACCGAAGAGAGTGCTCTGGAAGATCAACTCCGGCTTGCCGCCCTTCGCCTGGTAGACGAGGGGTGTGGCGTAGACCGCGTTCTTCCCGGGGCGCGACTTCTGCCACTTGACGGCGCCGGTCTTGCGGTTCAGTGCCACCAGCGAGCTCTCGCCTTCATCCGGCTCCTTGGCCACGATCAGCGATTCCCCGAGCACGATGGGGGAGCTGCCGCCGGAGTGCTGCGCGTTGTATCCGCCCAGGTCCTTCTTCCAGAGCTCCTTGCCACTGTGGTCGAACGCCATGATGTCGTAGGAGTCCAGCGTGTTGAACATCACGTAGACCGCATCGGCATCCACCGCCGGCGTGGCGGAGGCGAAGCTGTTGAAGTTGTGCTTCTTGTGAACGGGGAAATCGAGCGTCTTCCGCCAGATCTCCTTGCCGTTGGTTCCGATGCACAAGACATAGCGCTTCTGTGCGGTCACATCAGCGCTGGTGAGAAAGATCCGATCCTTCCACACCACCGGACAGGAATGCCCGGCGCCGGGAAGCTGCAGCTTCCAGTTCACTTCGGTTTCGGCCCACTGCACGGGAACCGAGGTGGCCTGGCTGATGCCGGAGCCGTTCGGTCCGCGGAAACGGGTCCACTCCTGAGCCCCAACGGGCCGGAGCAGGCCCAGCAGCAGCGCTGCCGAAAGTGCGTATCCTGAACGTTTCTGCACGGATCTTTCTCCTTGCGAACCAGCTCTTCGCCGAGCGGATCGACTAATACACGCCTTCGATGGTGGTCGACTGCATGGCTCCGAACGGACGGACTTCGCCCACGCCATCCCAGCCGTACGGACCCCACGGCTCCCGACGAACCGCCTCATCGCGCTCCAGGAACCGCGGCATGAAGAACTCCTTCGTCAAAGTGGTGAGCTCCACCCGGCCCCAGTCTCCGTAGCCGACGGTCTCGGTGGTATTGTCCGGATCGACCACCCGCAAGACGGCGCGCGGCTGCGGCGCGTAGTAGGTGATGCTCCAGTTGTCGTCGGGACTCAGCGGCCGGCTGCAGGCCAAACCCATCAGCGTATTGCCGTAGGTCGGGACGAACTGCGCGCGGTTGTCGAGCACTTCTTCGACGAGGAACCGTACGTTTTGCGGCGTCATCTGAGTGCCCCCGCAGAACACGCCCTTGATGCCGGCATCCGGCACGTTGATCTTCTCGTCGAGCGCTTCCAACAGCTTGGGGGTGGTGAAGAGGCAACTGATCTTGCGGTTCTTCAGCAGAGTGGCGCCCTGCTCCACGGCATGATCCTTGTACTTGTTCGCCATGGCGAACTCTTTGTCGGCGATCAGCCGCTTGACCCACCGGGGGTCCAGATCGACGTGGTAGCAGACCCCGCCCCGCACGTGAGCCAGATGTTCGATGCACAGTCGGAGCCGTCGGGGACCGGTGGGTCCCAGCATCAGCCAGTTTCCGCCCCGGGGGAAGTGTTCGTCGTCGAGGGTCTCGGAGAACTCCTCGTAATCCCGGAACTGGTCTTCCCAGCCGATGCGCTGCTTCGGCATCCCGGTGGTGCCGCCCGTTTCGAACACGTAGTACGGGCGACCCACATAGGCGCGCGGCACCCAGCGCTCGTTCAACTCATCTCGGAGCCACTCGTCCTGAAAGTGGGGGAACTTGACGAGGTCCGCGTAGCCCTGAATCTCCGTGGTGGGATCCCAACCGGCTTGCTTTACCCAGTCCAACCAGAACGGGCTGCCCGTTTCGGGCGAGAAGTGCCACTGAACGATTTCTCGAACGTGGGCGTCGAGGGCCTCCTGGGCCTGAGCGGGGGTCAGATTGAGACGGTTGGATGAACTCATGGTGTGTGGAAAAGGGGCCGCCGGCTTCGATGCTCCGAAGCCGGCGGTTGGGCCGAGCCGCGACTACTTGGTCCCGAGCGCGTAGAGGTGGGTCGGAGTGGAGATGTAGAGCGTTCCATTCGCAACCACGGGGGAGGAATAGACCGGCGCGCGCATGTCGACGCGGCCCAGTTCCTTGAGGGTCTTGCTCGCCGCGAGGATGACGACGTCACCGTCCTCGGTGCCGACGTAGACCTTGCCGTCGACAACCAGCGCCGAGCCCCAGATGTGGCTCTTGGTATCGAACACCCAATAGGGCTTGCCGGTGTTCGCGTCGATGCAGTGGACGAAGCCGCTGAAGTCGCCGACGTAAATCACGTCATCCTTGATGGCGGGAGTGCTGAGCGAGCGGTGGATCTTGTCGTAGGTCCAGATCACGCCGCCCTTCGCCAGATCGCCGGTCTTCGACGGATCCACGCAGGAAAGCTGGCCCAGACCTTCGCCATGCTCCGGGTCCTGACCGACGGAGACAAACACGCGATCCTTGTAAAAGACCGGCGTGGCGATGACTTCGCTCGGGCCGTCGTAGGTCGCGTACTTAAGCGGCTTGCCGTCCTTCGCGCGATACTTCGGCGGGTTGCAGTCGTAGCGGAAGAGTTCCTTCAGCAAGTTCACGCCGTCGTCCGCCTTCACGGGGTTCACGTCGTAGCCGTAGAGCACGCCGTCTCCGCCGCCGAAGAGGATCAGGTCCTTGCCGCCCACCTTGGCGCCGGTGGGAGAGCTCCAGTTGGCATGGAGGGTGCCCTTCGACACGCCCGAAGCTTCTTCACCCAGCAATTCGCCGGTGTTCTTGTTCAGCATCGCCAGGGCGGGGGCCTTGGGATTGGGGATGTTGGTGTGGGTCCAGTCCACCCCGTTGGAGGTGGTCACCACGAGGCGGTCGCCGATGATCAGCGGGCCGCAGTTGGTGATGTTGTGCGGGAACACCCCCAGCTCTTCGCGCATGTCGAAGCGCCAGATGATGTCGGCGTCGGTGGGGCCCAGCTTGTGGGGCGGGTTCATCACCGCGGTGGAATACTTGGCTTCGTCTTTGTAGGCGCCGTCGTTTCCGTTGGCAAGCCCGTTCACGTCCAGACAGAGCACTTCACAGCGATTGCTGACGATGTAGACCCGGTCACCCTCCACGGCGGGAGAGGAGCAGATCCCGAGGAACTCCCAGTCGCTGACTTTGCCGGTGCCGAGTTTCGGCGCGGCGAGCTGCCACAGGAACTTGCCGGTCTTCTCATCGAAGCACATCAGCACGCCGCGGTCGCCGTTAATGGCGGGGTTTCGCGGGGTCTCGTTGTTGGTTCCCACGAAGACCTTGCCGCCGCTCACGGCAACATTCCCGTAGGTTTGCGATCCGAGCTTGACCACCCACTTCACATTCTTGGTGGTCGCCTCGTCGATCTCTTCCGTGTTGCCCTTGAACTTGCCCGGGTCCCAGGTTGAGAGAATGCCGGTTTCATCCGACACCATATTCCGCGAGTAGTTGAGGCCCCACATCGGCCAGTCGGCAGCGCCGGCCACAACGGGGGTGAGACCCACCGCGAGCAGTCCCAGCAACCGGGTAAAACGCATTCGATTCATAGTGATCCCCATCCTGCCCGGCTGCAATCGGACTCGCGGCCGTTCAGTTGATTCCACGCTCGAGAGAGCGCCTGTGTCAGGAGTTCGGCGTCACCGCCAGATTGTCGACATACACGCGGAAGAGGCTCTGCGGCGAGAAGCCGAACAAGCCGGGGGACCCCATCGTGTGGGCCTGGCGGTGTTTGACTTCCAGATTCCACGCGGCGGGTTCAGGCTCGCCACGCTTCCACGCCTTGGCCCGCACCACACCGGAGCCGTCTGCAGCAACGTCCACGCGAGTCTTCAGCCGGTACCAGGTCTTCGTTTCCCACTTGAACGGCACGCCTTCCTTGATCCGTTCTTCGTTCGACGTCACCTGAAGCGTCTGGGCGTTGCCGACCATCGAAATCAGGTAGCGCTGATTGATGAGTCCGACCGTAGACATGGTGCGGCGGTTCCCGTCGGACATCACATCGGCTTCGACGGTGTAGTTGGAGCTTTCCGGTCGACCGAAGAACACCGTGGCTCGCTGGAAGAAGATGTTGTCGAGGGTCTTCGCCAGAACCTTGGTCCCCTGGTGCTCGCGAACTTCAAACTTGAAGCGGGCGCCGATCCAGGGCAGCGGTGGGTAGGCGAATTTGGTATCGGCTTCGGTGGCGTGTGTTTCCGAGATGTTGTAGCCCTCGAAATCTTCTTTGAAGGGAAGATCGGGGAGCACGCGGCCCCGGATGGTGCCTTTCAAGTTGCCGATGGTGGCCTGGAAGGCGCCGGCCGACGGCTTGATTGCCGCATCGGCGACGAGTTCACCCGCCGCGTTGAACGATCCGCTCATCTCCGCGCGAACCCGGGCGGTCGGCGGGATGTACTTCGCCCACGCCGCCTGATTGGCGGGATAGGTGCCGGTCACCAGGCCGTTGGCGTCGATCCCACGGATCTCGAAGGTGGCCTTCGAACCCGGTCGAAGCAGCACCTCGGCGGGGACGATCTGGAGCGCCACCGGTTCGCCCGGCTTCATAGCAGGCTCCTTCGGCCAGACGGCCGGCTTGCCGCCCGCCTTGTTGCCAAAGCAGTAAATCCGCTCGGTGGAGGTGACATAGAACTTGCCGCCCCACACGATGGGCTGTCCGAGACAACGGCCCGCAAGTTGAACCTTGCACAGTTCCTTGCAGTCGGTCTCGCCCGGCTTGAGAATGTAGAACAGGCCGTTCTGCATCGGGATGTAGATCTTGCCGTCGGCGTAGAGCGGCGAGGCATGGAGCTGATCCGGAGCCAGCTTGTGGCGCCAGAGGATTTTTCCGGTGTCCGCATCGACGCAGCAGAGCTGTCCGGTGTGGCTCGCCTGATAGATGCGGTTGCCCACGAGGAGCGGCGAACTCGAGACAGTGCCCAGCTCGTTGCGCCAGGCTTCCGCCGTGGCGGGCATCTCCGGCGCGCCGGGAACTCCGGCGACCGGCGCCTTGGGCTCCGTGTCCACCTTCACCGCAACCATTCGGCCGATTTCCGAGGTATCCAGGTTCTCGTCGTTGTGGATGGCGATGGCGAGGTTCTTGTAGAGCACCACGGAGGAGTTGATGCCGCCCGCGGAGAGCGGGAACCGGAAGATCGGCTCTCCGGTGCGGGCATTCACGCACGACACCTGGCCATCGCCGGTGCCGGTGTAAAAGACGCGCTTGCCATTGCGCCATCCGAGAAACGGTCTTGCGAAGGAGTTGTCCTTGGGAGGGCCGCCCGGAGTGGACGACCAGACGAGCTTGCCGCTGGCGGTGTCGAAGGCGTAGAAGCGATCGGATGCCGGCCCCTCACCTCCCCAGTTGGACGTGATGCCGCGGACAATCACCAGATTTCCGTCTACGATCGGGCCCCCGGTGCGACCATTCGGGAACGTCAGCTTCCCGAACTCTTCCATCATGGGATGTTCCCAGAGGAGCTTCCCGGCGGGGGTGTAGCAGGAGAAGTAGCCGGCGGCGGTGAGTACGATGACGTTGCCGGTGGCCGGATCGACGGCGGGGTAACCAATGGCGTAGCGATCGTAAACGACGTCGCTGAGGTAGTCGTTGTAGCGGCGCTCCCAGAGCTTCTTGCCGGTATTCGCATCCAGGCAGACGAAGACTTCCTGCAGGTTCGGTCCCTCGCCTTCGTAGCCCAGCACGAACAGTTTCCCGTTCGCGAGCACAGGGGTCCCCCCACTGGCCAGCTTGTAACTCCAGAGATCATTCGCTCCGCCGAGCTTCCAGGTATCCACCAGTCCGGTCTCGTGGGAGACGCCGGTCTGGTCGGGCCCTCGCCAACTCAACCATCCGGTAACGGCCGCTGCTTTTGCCGCCGGCCTGGCCGCCGCCGATTTGGCGCGCTGCACCGGGGCCGCCACGCCGGCGGTCGCCAACAAGGCGCCGGCCAGGCCCAGGATCAGGCTTCCACGCATGCTTTCAATCCTTCCCTATCGCACGGGTTCAGCAGATCGGAGATGATCGCTGCAATCCGGCCTCAACTCGACAGATAAACCGAAAGGGATCTCCGCCCGGTTCGCCGGGCCCTGGCTATCCCTTCACGTTCAAGCAGACCAGTTCACCCTCATGGCTTCGGCAGTAGACGCGGCCGTTTGCCAGTACGGGATGGGTCCAGCAGGTTCCTCGAAGCACCTGACCCCGGGCCAGTTCGACATAGCGGTCGGTTCTCGCTTCTGCGGCCACCAGCTCTCCGCGCTCCGTGAGCACCAGCAGTTTGCCGCCCGCCGCCATCAAACCGCCCTTGCCGATGCCTCGCATCTCCCAGGAGCGGTTGCCGCTCTTCACATTCAAACAGGTGAGACGACCGTCGTCGTTGCCGTAGATCCCTTCGCCCAGGAGAACGGGACTCGCGAAGTGCGATCGGATGTTCTTATTCTCCCACACCACCTGCGGTCGTCCGCCGGACAGTCGCAGAAGGGCTCCGCCTCGATTGTAGCCCGAGGTGATGAACACGCTGTCCCCGCTGAAAACAGGATCCGCGGCGTTCACGTCGTAGGACGTTTCCCAGGGATGCTGCCAGAGCGGCTTCCCGGTGGCGGGCTCGATCGCGACGATGCCGAACGCCACGAAGAGCGCCACGCCGCTCTTACCGGCGGCCGTAAAGGGCACGGGCGAGGCGTAGCCCGCAGCCCGCGGACCGGAGATCCACTGTACCTCGCCGTTCGCCTTCGCCAGGGAAATGCCTGCCGTGCCGACGTTGTAGAGCACCTGGTTGCCCAGCACCAGCGGTGAACCGGCGAAACCCCACCGCGGTATTTCGGCCCTGGCTTCCCGCTGCAAATGACGCGACCAGAGCACTCGCCCACCCGCGGCATCCAGGCAGCCGGCGAACCCCTCGCGCGATAGAGTGTAAACGCGGCAGCCCTCCAGAACCGGGCTCGATCGGGGACCGCCGTAATCCCCCGCAGAGCAGGGGTAGGATTGCTTCCACACCACCCGACCCGTATCGGCGTCCAGGCAATAAACCGTGTCCTGATTGCCCTGGTTGCCCATGGTGTAGAGGCGATTGCCCGCGACCGCCGGAGCCGACCACCCCTCGCCCACCTGAGCCGACCAGAGCTTCGGCGGCCCGCCGGCGCCCCAGGCAGCCTTCCAACCCGTCTCCGAGGAAATGCCGTTGCGGGCAGGTCCGCGCCACTGCGACCAGTCAAGCGCAGACGCCGCTCCGGGAAAAGCGCCCGCGGCGAGAGTTTGAAGACACAACCGACGATTCAGGATTGCCATAGGGTTTGGTCCGGAACAGCAGGATCGGGGAGAGGTGGGGCCGGACGACGCAAAAGCCGCTGCCGGGTAAGACGCCCGGAAGGACACAGGGTTTCATTGGAAGCAGCCGCTCCCCTTCCCTGCTTTCGCTTCTTTAACCGTTCTTGTGAATTCTATGAGCCGCCCCGGGGATCCCGGGGCGGGGATCACTCGTCCAGATTCGGCGACAGCCAGCGCTCCATCTCGTCCATCGTCATCGACTTTCGCTTTGCGTAGTCCGCCAGTTGATCGCGGCCGATCCGGCCGACGGCGAAGTAGCGCGATTCGGGATGCGAGAAGTAAAGTCCGGAGACGGATGCGGCGGGCAGCATGGCCAGGTGCTCGGTCAGGCTCATTCCAGCCGCCTGCTCCGCGCCGAGCAGGCTGAACAGAGTCCACTTTTCCGTGTGATCCGGACTGGCCGGATAGCCGGCGGCTGGGCGAATTCCCCGGTACGCTTCCCGAAGCAATTCGTCGTGGTTCAGCGCTTCGTTGACGCCGTAGCCCCAATCACGCCGGGCCTCGAGGTGCAGCCGCTCGGCGAACGCCT
>SYKE01000198.1 GCA_005798285.1 Actinomycetota bacterium | reverse complement strand
CTCGGTCGGAGCCTCGCCCTCCCGTTCTTTCGAGGGTGTTTCTACTTTTAGATGGGAGTGTTCGCTCTCTGTGCGGGTGCTCAACCGGACGGGTCGGCTGGCCTGGCGAGGCCCGCGTGCGAACTCCCACCGCGGGATCCTTGCCTCAAACCCAGGGATGAGGTTGGACGAGGCGCGTGTTGGTGGAAACCACGTCGGCGCCCTCAGTCGTCTCCGCAGAGGGTGGGTTCGGACCGGTGGACGCGCGCGCTGCGCGAGAGATTACCGCCTGGAGCTGAAAGAGTGCGCACAAAGCGGGCAGGATGCCCGCAGTCCAATGAGGCGAGGCGAGCTCCGTCCCATCAGGCTCGGCGAGCCCCCTAGTTCGGGCGCCACATCCCAAACACAGCGCACGTCGTTGCAAGCCGCAGAGCAAGTCGGAATGTGCTCTGATCAGAGCCCCGTCAACGGTTTGAGTCGTCCACCCACCGAATTGGCACTCAGCGAACCACGCGACGATTCGTGCCAACCCCCCTGGGTGATACCTGCACCCCCAAACGCGACGCGGCCGTGGTCACCGCGGGGGTGGAGGGCAACCCTACCCGAATAGACTGGGAAATCTCCGCGAAGGTGGCGGCTCAAGCCACCACGGCGCGATCTCGGCCGGCGGATTTCGCGCGGTAGAGCGCTTCGTCTGCTCGCTTCAGGGTTTCGTCCATCGTCTCGCCCCGACGGAACTCCGTGACGCCCACACTCATCGTGACTCGGGGCGAGTCCGCATCCCTGGGGTCGGCCGACTTCAGGCAATGCTGAATCCGATCTGCGAGGGCGGACATCTCCTCGGCGCCACAGCCGGGAAAGAGGAAGAGAAACTCCTCGCCGCCCCAGCGCCCGCACACGTCGTACTCCCGCAGGCTTTGCTTCAAGTTTCGGGCCACCCCGGCGAGCACCCGGTCACCCATCGCGTGGCCGTACGTGTCGTTGATGTCCTTGAAGTGGTCGATGTCGGCGAGGGCTAACACGAAGGAGCCTCCGTTGCGCTCCACCTGCGAGATTTCCTGATTGATCCGTTCCTGCATGAACCGCCGGTTCGGGAGAGTGGTCAGCTCATCGTGGGTCGAGATGAGTTGAAGTCGCTCGTTGGTATCCCGAAGCATGGACTGGTAGCGGTCGCTGATGCGGACAATTCGCTCGATCTGCCGTACCTTTCTCTGGTAGTTCTCGGCATACGAAAGCCCTCGATCCCGTTCCGCACGCTGGAACTGATCCGAGATTCGGGTGAGGCGATCCACCAGCCGTTGGAGCGTTGAGTGCCGAGCGTACAGCTCCTCCAACACGGGCCGCATCGGATTGTCCTTTGCCGCGGGGTCCGCAAGGATTGCCTCGACACGAAGATCGAGATCCGGGCCCTCGCTCACCGCCGATCACCCGTGGCGACGATCTCAAACGGGAAGGTGCAGTCCTCTTTGAACTCCTCCGCAAGGTCGCCCACCCGCTCGTTGGCCGAGTCATACGACCAGCGCGCACTGACGCGACCGCCCCCGACATGTGCGCCCTCGAGCATGTCGAGAACGTCCATCAGCGCCCGGATGCTGCTCGTGTTCAGGTAGAGAAGCTCCAGCTCACTGTGGAGCGCGCGTCCCGCGGTCTTCAGGTAGGAGTCCACCCAATCGATGAGAGGCTGGAACAACTCAAATGAGTTTTCCGGGTACGAGTCGCCCTTCATGGTGACGACGCCGTCCGCCCAACTGGCCCTGATGGCCGGGCTGGAGTTTGACTGGGGAATGTTCAGGTCGGTCATCGTCGCACCTACAGAACCACTCTCAGGCTGAAGAATGAGCGGTCGTCGTCCAGTGACTGAATCTTGCACCGAAGCGGCTGCGATGCCTTTCTGGCCATGTCGATCAAGCCGAGACCCGCGCTGCCCGACAATTCGGTGCGCGGTTGTCGAAGTTGAGTCTTGAATGCCGCCTTGAGCTCTTCTTTGCTCAGCCCCGCGAGGGCCGTGATCCGGGCAGCAAGCGCGTCTCCATCGCCCTCGTAAACAACATTCCCCGCCACCACCACATGTCGACCGGCATCATCCCGCGAAACGATGATACTGGCGCTTTCGAGGTCCAGCGACGATCGGGACTGTGCGTAGCGTCGAATGTTTTGCGTCATCTCGATGTACACCGAAAAGACATCCGCAACGGAGCCGGGAGACTCTTCCAGGGCCTCCATGTGGCGCCGGAGCGCCTTGCCGATCTCTTCGATCAGGGTCGCTGTGATGGGGCCGTTGAAGCAGAGCATGATCCGCTCCCGATCAAAGACCTCTCTTAGCGCATACAGATCGAGGGATGCATCGTCCTGTTCCATACCACCTCCAGGGGCCGGTGTCGTCTAAACATGCTCGTCGAACCGGAATGCAAGGATCGTAATGTCGTCACGCTGCGGATGATCGCCCTGGTAGCGTTCCAGGGTTTCCTGCAGCCGCACCTGCTGCTCGGCGAGCGGCAGGCTCGAGTGTTTCGCGATCCAGTCCATGAATCGGCGCTGTCCGAACCCATACCCGAACTCACCTCCCGACTGATCCAGTAATCCGTCCGTCGCCAGGTAGAACGTGCGGCCTGGGTACAACGCCACAATCGTGTTGGAATATGCGCCCGGTCGTCGATCATTGACACCCCGCCGGCTCCCCGGCACCATCTCGCAGCCCTCTCCGTCGCTCCAGAACAGGGAGATTCGGGCGCCGGCAAAGGAGACTTCTCTCCGGGAGAGATCCACGGAACAGAGTCCCATGTCCATATTCGTCGCAACCTGCCCACCGAGGTCACCCGGAATCATTCCGCGCGCCGTCTGATCGGTGAGTTGAAGCAGCCCGGCCGGGTCATTCCAGTTCTCGCTGCCCACCGCCACTTCCAACGCGGCGTGAGCCGTCATGGTCATGCACGCCCCGGGCACCCCGTGGCCCGCGCAGTCGATCACGCCGAGGATGCAGCCGTTCTGTTGGCTTCGGTAGACATAGAGATCCCCACCCACCACGTCGCGAGGCTGCCACACCACGAAATACTCCCCCTGAAACGCCTCACGCAGCGCATGGGTGGGGAGAATCGCGGTTTGAATCAGGCTCGCGTATCGGATGCTGTCGGTGAGTTTGCGGTGCGCGGCCTGCACATCCTGATGGGCAAGGGCCAACTCGCTCGTGCGAGCTTCCACCAGTCGCTCAAGATTCTCGGTGTGAGCTCTCACCTGCTGCGCCATGCCGTCGAACGCCCGGCTTAGCTCACCCAGCTCATCGCTGCGCGTCGAGTTCAGCCGAACGCGATAGTCCCCCACCTCAATCTGACGCACCACCTCCGTGAGTTGCACCAATGGACGAAGCACCATCCCGTGGATGCCCACCGACGCGACGATGAGGAGAAAGACCAGCAGCACCGCCGAAATTGCCGAGATCTCCAGGACTCGGGTGGGACTCAGGACATAGCCCGACTTCAGATCGACCGCGGCTACCACCGTCCAACCCAAGCCCGGGATGGCGCTCATCGCCACCACTCGTTCTGCCCCATCCAACACCGCCTCGGCCGTCGGAGCATCCTCTGGTGACTTGAGCGCCTGATCGAGCAAGGCCGTCAGCCGAGCTCCACCCGCAGGACTTGAAGCCAGCCGGGCGAGAGTCTTCTCGGTCGAACTGTTGCCGGAAACATTGAACTCCATGCGGCGGATGTCGGGATGCGCCACGATGACGCCGTTGCGATCCACGATCATCGTCGTGACGCCCGGTTCCCGAGACTCGAGGACCTGTTTGAGGAACGCCGTAAGCTCGAGTCCCGTGCCGATGACGGCGATGGGCCGCCCGCGCAGTCCTCGAGCAACGACGTTGATCCAGACGTTTGTAACGCCGAACTTTCGATCGAGATCGACGTTCAAGGCGTATCCGGCAGCCTGACGCAGCGCCGTGAAGAACCACGCATCCTGCGGCTTCTTCGGGTTGATCACATAGCCCAGAATCGGCTTGCCGCCCGTTTTTCTGTCCGCGTAGAAGTAGTTGCGGCTCGGAACGGGCGCCACGAAGTAGCTCTTGCCCGCGAACGCACGTCGGTAGCCCTCGGCCTCGCGGAAGAAGCGCATCCGGCGCACCGAGTCCTTCTCATGCTCGACCCACTCTTCCAGCAATGGCGATCCGGCCAGCCGCTGCGACAGCGCCAGTTCCTGACTCACCTTCGCGAGAATCCGCTGCTGGGTCAGGCGAGACTGGTCGCGGGCCAGCGCCGAACACAGGTCCCGCCGAATGTCTCCCACCAGCCGGCTGCCGATCGCCACGGCGGCCACCACCGTGATGCCGGTCGCGGAGAGCAGGAGCGCGCCGGTTCTGGCCCGAAGTCCCCACTTGAGGCCGCCTGGCCGCAGGCTGGTTCCCGGAGGGCTGGGAGCGGGTGATTCCATAGAAAGAGTTTCGGGGGGTAGCCGCGGGAAGCGCACGGCTTAGACTTCGTTCCTCGGACGGTCGCGATCCTGCGGCGATTATTGGGGTTCACACATCGGATGAGGTGCGCCCTTCTCTCGTCCTGGTTGGGGGCTCGTCGAGTGTGAGATCGACCTCGGATGATATCGCCTGGTTCGGTCCATTGCCGACAGAGCAAACACCGGTCCCGGAACCCGGAGGGGAGCAATTCCAGCTCGGGGAACGACACGAGTTGATCTCATCGCGGAGTCCTCGACTTGCACACACCCCTCATCGAATCCGGTCCATCGAACGTGTCGGCCGTGCCAAGACCCATTGGACGGCTGCGGTGGATCATCTGTCTGCTGCTCTTCCTGGCGACAACCATCAACTACATCGACCGCTTTGCATTGAGCTTTCTCGCGAAGCCTCTCCAGCAGCAGTTTCACTGGTCCGACTCCGGCTACGGTTGGATCCTCTTTACGTTCCAGGCCGCCTACGCCACCATGAACGTCGTCTGGGGTACCATCATCGACAAGATCGGACTTCGCAAGGGCTACACGATCGGCGTGATCTGGTGGTCTATCGCTGCGATGGGCCATGCCTTTGCCCGGAGCATCTGGGGCTTCGGATTCTGGCGTCTCCAACTCGGCATCGGTGAAGCCGTTAACTGGCCCGCCGCCATCAAGACCATCGCCGAGTGGTTCCCCCAGCGCGAGCGAGCTACGGCGACCGGGCTCTTCAACGGCGGCGCCAACATCGGCGCCATGGTGGCTCCTCCCATCCTCGCCTTCCTGGTGTGGTGGAAGGGGTGGGAAGCGGCGTTCTTGTTTTCGGGAGCAGTGGGCTTCGTCTGGGCCGCCGCGTGGTGGGTCATCTATCGCCCCGTGCTCAACCACCCGACGCTCGCGGACGATGAGAGAAAGTGGATCACTCAGGACGGAGCGGCCACGACCACCCTCAAAAGCGTTCCGTGGAGTCAACTGATTGGGGAGCGCCGGGCCTGGGCATTCATTCTCGGAAAGATGTTTTCCGATCCGATCTGGTCCTTCTTCCTCTACTGGTTCCCCAAGTACCTGGGGGATGAACTCCATCTGAACACGACTCAGATGGCGAGCGTCGTCTGGATCCCCTACCTCATGGCAGACTTCGGGAGCATCGGGGGAGGATGGATGAGCAGCGTTCTCATCCAGAAGGGCTGGTCCGTCAACCGGGCGCGAAAGACAGCGCTGGCGTGCACGGCCTGCACGATCCCATTTGTCGGGTATGCGGGATTCACCCACAACCTCCCTGTCGTCATTTTCCTGGTTGGGCTGGCGTTGGCCATGCACCAGTGGTGGTCCGCTAATCTCTTCACCTTGACGAGCGACATGTTCCCCACCCGGGCGGTCGGCACCGTAGTAGGGATGGGACAGGTGGGAGGTTCCGGGATGGCGATGATCGTTCAACCGCTCATCGGCTATTGCCACGAGACGTTTCACAGTTACACGCCGATGTTCGTTGCAGCCGCGGTGGCCTATCCCATCGCCTTTGCTTGCGTCCACGTCCTGGCGCCAAACCTGGGGCGGGTGTCACTCGACCTGCCGGACGAGCCCACACCGGCCTGATCCTTCGACAACACGACCAGGGCTTCGGGTTCGGTCGGGGCGTGCATACCCCGCCGAACCCGGACTCTGCGGCTCGGACGAAATGCGCTACAGCAGGGTGAGGAGGGGCGACCCCTGGCTCAGCACCATCGGGCGGGAGAGTCGGTCGTAGTACTCGGAACGAGGATCGACTCCCAGTAGATGGTAGAGCGTCGCGGCGATGTCCCACGGGCCGCAGAGATCTTCGGCGGGATAGGCAGCCGTCTTGTCGGAGGCGCCGTGCACTCGGCCGCCCTGGATCCCGCCGCCCGCGAGCAGCGCTGAGTAACAGTCGGCCCAGTGATCCCGACCGGCATCCTTATTGATCTTGGGCGTGCGCCCGAACTCCCCCAGCACCACCACCAGGGTCTCATCCAGCAGTCCGCGCAGGTGCAGATCTTCGATGAACGCCGACACCGCCTGATCCAAAACCGCCATGCTTTTCTTGTGCCCGGGGAAGTTGTTGGAGTGGTAGTCCCAGGAATTGTCGCCATCCAGCCAGTGCACGGTGGCGCATGGAACTCCCACCTCGAACAACCGGCGCGCGAGCAATAGTCGGCCCCCCAGGCCGGACTTCCCATAGCGCTCCCGGACGGCGGGGCTCTCCTCATCCATCTTCAGAGCGCGACGAGTCTGCGCCGAGCCAATCAGATCCAGGGCCCTGTGCTGATAGCCCTGGAGCCCGGATGCGCCGGGTTCGGAGTCCGCCAGACGTCGGGCGGCGTCCACCTCGTCCAGGAGCGAGCGGCGGCGATCCAGTCGAAGCGCCGAGATCCGCTCCGAAAGGTTGAGTTCGGGCACATGAAATCCGGGAGCGGAGGGACTCTGCGGCAAGGGAAACGGATCGTATCGTGACCCGAGAAGTCCGCCTCGCTGGCCCGGCACCTCCCCCGGCGTATTGATCACCATCCCGCCGAGTGCAACCACCGGCGGCACATTTGCGTGCGACGGCTTGAAGTGAGCGAGAACGGCGCCGTGGGAGGGCCGATCATCCGGAGAGGGAGGCGGCGTCCCGGGGCGTCCGAACGGCCAGCCGGTATAGCTGGTGTACATGGCCGTGTCGTGGGTATTGTCGCGATGGGCCAGGCTTCGTATCAGTGAATACCGGTGAGCGCAGCGAGCCAGGCGGGGAGCCAGCTCCGAGATCCGGATCCCGGAGACATTCGTCTCAATCGCGCCAAACTCGCCTCGGGTGTCCGAGGGGGCATCGGGCTTGGGGTCCCAGGTTTCGAACTGAGAGGCGCCGCCGAACAGATAGATCAGCGCGACATGACGGGCCCGGCCGAAACCCGGCGCACGATCGGAGGCCGAAACCGGTCGAACCCCGGGAAGCAGGCCGAGCGCGCCGAGCCCACCCAGCCGCAGGAGTTCACGGCGCGTCCGTCCCGCGCAAACCCGCGTGTTTCGAAGCCCCAGTCCCAGCACTACCGAATCCATCAAGTCGGCCCCATTCTGGTCAAACGCCGGCAGCAGCCGCTTGGCGCCGCATCAAGTCTACTCGCCTCCGCTCCATCTATCCGGTTCCGCCGCACATCTCCGGCCGGGATTGTGGTCCACAGACCCGGAGAACTCGACATGCCGGGCCACAGCCATCCACCAGGCGTACCGCGCACCGGAGATGGCGACGGCACGCAGGGGAACCATGCCCCTCAGGTCGAACGGGTGGCGCGACGGAGGCGTGACGCGAAGCGCTGCTTCAGCCCAGCCCCCACCTCGAAAGGACACCCCGATGCTGGACCCAAGAATTGATACTCTCGCCGCGCTGCTCGTGGAGCACTCGCTCAAGCTGCAGCCCGGAGAAACGGTCCTCATTGAGGCGTTCGACATTCCCGAAGAAGCGACCGCCTGCGTGCTGGAGCGAGCGGC
This sequence comes from Actinomycetota bacterium, assembly GCA_005798285.1. Taxonomy (GTDB): domain Bacteria; phylum Armatimonadota; class SYMT01; order SYMT01; family SYMT01; genus F1-80-MAGs030. The sequence goes on along the minus strand of SYKE01000198.1, from coordinate 12,567 downwards.
GGAGGCTGGCGCCCTGGCGGTAGTCGACACCCGGCAGAATGCGGTGCTCCGATCGCTCTACTTGAACGCAAGCGAGTCGCAGATGCGATTGATCGGCGACATCGAGTTGGCCCGAATGGAGCGGATGAATGCTTACATCGGGCTTCGGGGCGGCGCCAACGCCACCGAATTCTCCGATGTTCCTGAAGACCGCATGCATCTCTACAAGAAACATGTGTGGAAGCGGGTTCACGGCGAGCGTCGTATCACGGATACGCGATGGGTGGTGCTGCGGTGGCCCACCCCCTCTATGGCGCAGGCCGCCGCGATGTCGACCCGAGCGTTCGAGGACTTCTATTTCAAGGCCTGCTGCATGGATTATGCGGCGATGGCGGTTGCGGTGGAGCCCTTGAAGGCGAGGATGGAACGTACTCGCGAGATTCGCCTGGTGGGCCCCGGAACCGACCTGACGTTCAACAAGGGGGAGATCCCGGTGATCCCGTGCACCGGCGAATGTAACATCCCCGATGGCGAGTGTTTCACGGCGCCGGTTCGAGACAGCGTGAACGGAACCATTACCTTCAACACCGTCACGGTGTACCTCGGCAAGACCTTCGAAAACGTCTCCCTCACCCTGAAGCACGGCGAGATTGTCGCCGCGACCTCTTCAGACACCGCCGGCTTGAACGCGATTCTCGATTCCGATGAGGGCGCGCGCTACATCGGCGAATTCAGCATCGGGTTTCACCCCAACATCCTCCACCCCATGCGCGACACGCTCTTCGATGAGAAGATCGCCGGCAGCCTCCACTTTACCCCCGGCAATGCGTACGAAGAAGCGGACAACGGCAACCGGAGCGAGGTCCACTGGGACATGGTGCTGATCCAGCGACCCGACTACGGCGGTGGCGAGATCTGGTTCGATGGAGAACTCGTCCGCAAGGATGGCCTCTTCGTGGTGGATGATCTCCTCGGGCTCAATCCCGACCGCCTCGGCTAGCTCGCGCATCCGTCCAGGAGGTTGGCGTTCGTCGACCCGGACATCATCAAGTTCGGGCTCCCCCGAACCGGTCGAACGAAGGGATCATCCCAGCGGCTGTGTTCGGGAAACTTAAGGCTGTGTTGCGCCCTGTTCCCGCGCGTGTTGTCCCGGAGTAAGGCTCCGGGCGACGAACTCCAGTCGGCTTCGGTCCGTGTCCAGGTCCACGAAGGCGGGTAGTGGGGTGAAGAGGCCGGCTTGGGAGCGAACCAGGAGCAACCAGGTCCGCGGACTGCCGCGACCGCCTCGCTGGTGCATGGAGAACCTGGGGTGCGAGTAACGCTGACTCCAGCGGAAACCGAAGAGGCTTCGATGCGCGAACAGCGCGGTGGCGGTGACCCGCCAGGTCGTGCTTCCGAACATCCAGCAGATCGAGATGGCGGACCCCACCGCTGCCAATCCCACCACCAGGGCCGCCGCCATGGTGCGCTGGGGGTTCCATGCGATCGGTGAAACCGTTCCTGCGAGGGCCCGAAGCAGTGCGATCCAGCCGCCGGTGACCACCGCGAGTGAGATCCCGACAAGTCGATTCGGGCAGTGCGCTAACTGCAGGATCCGGTCGCCGTCGTCGGCTACCCGGCACTCCCAACGTTGCGGCAGCGTGCGGAGAGGGGCGGCGCCAGGCTTCGAGGCATCCACGGCGGGCGAGGATGCCTCGGTTGAGCCGAAAGTTGGCCTATTGGGCATCGCCCAGGTCGTAGGCGTGGGTCACCGTCAGCCGCATGCGGTAGCTGCCGATATTGTTTTGCCAGTGAGGGTTGTCGTTGACGGCAAAGTAAAGCCGGCCCGACTCGGTGGCGACGGTCTCCGACGCCTTCCCGGCGAGGAACCGCTTCCCACGGGCGCCGATCTTGGCGATGAGAGCCCCGAAAGGAAAACCGTCCACAAGATTGGTGCGGTAGCGAGGTCCGGGCTTCTTCAAACCGTCCGGGTCGCTGGACCATCCGTCGATGCCGAACGAGAGCCTCGCATAGCCCTGGGCCGTCTCCCGGATGCTCGAGGCCGCGGTGACCGCGATCCCGGTATCGAGCCAGTCGATGTAGGTGCAGTGTCGGAGCGTGTGAACCTCGCAATCCCGACTGACCTGCTGCTGCAAAACCGCCAACCGCCGAAGGGAACCGGAGCTGAGCTCCTGGGCCTCTCTGGAGTTTGTCGGTCGTACAGAAAGGGACGCAGTCTTGAGCTCCCCCCTCAGTGTGGAGCCGTTTTTCAGCCGAAGCGCATCCAGGGTCCGATCAACGTCATCCGCGTATCCCGCAATGACGCGAGAGAAGATCCGGTAATGGACGGCCGGTTCGCGAATGTCGGTGTCTTTGTAGCTGTCGAGGAGCGGCGTCAAAACCGGAAGCCCGATCGACACCAGCGATTCGGCTGCCGCTTGCCGCTCGGTCAGGTCGGGCTTGATCACACCGGCCAATCCCGCCGTGATCCGACCGGCCTCATCCGTCGTGGCAGGCGCGGCCGAATGCCACGACAAGACGTCCTTGAGAGCGACTTTCCGAACGACCCCACCCACCTCGAATTCGATGCTGCTCTGCCGGGGCGTTCCTTCGACGGTGCGGCCGTCTTGCAGGAAAACCTGCACCGTGGGACCCGAACCGGCGGCGCCGGCGCGAGTCACGAAGAACGGAAGCGCCGCCGCGGCGACGCACAGTGAGAGGGCAACGCGGTTCATAACGTGTGGGATTCCTCGTACGCGGCGAAGCGCCGCCGCCTCGGCGGTCAACCACTGCCCGCCGTCCGAGTCTAAGTGCATTTCCGCCGCAGGCGCTTCCTTCACTTCCGTTTATCGGGTGTTCCGAGGACGAGGATCGACGTCGACATCCCTCGTGGAAACACGGCAGACCCGGTACGATCCGTGTTGACCGCAGGCGCGGGACGTCGAAGGACCAAAGGCAAAGGTCGGCGTGAAACACCAATAAAGGGATGCCGTCCACGACTCGGCAAAGACTCCTGACTAAGGTACAAGAGTCGGCGAGCACCGCGCCGACGACGAGATCAGACCACTTCGCAATGCCGCAACGCCGATCACTCCACCGAGTCGCTTTCGTCGCCGCCGGGATCACCGGTTGGGCGTCTGTCGCACTGGTCGCCGCGGGAAATGCAGCGCCCGAAGCTCAGAAGCCGAAGTCCCTGGATGTTCCTGGAGCAGCGGCCCAGACGTTTTTCGAGAGCCGCGTCCGTCCGATTCTCGCCAACCAGTGCTTCGGCTGCCATTCCACCGCCGTCGCGGAACCTCGGGGCGATCTCAAACTCGACAGTCGGGACGCGATGTTGAAGGGGGGGAAGACGGGTCCCGTCCTGGTCCCCGGGAACCCGGATGCCAGTCTGCTTCTGAGAGCGGTTCGCCATTCTCCGGGAACCGCGGCGATGCCCCCGGGCCGATCGCTTTCCGCAGCCGAACTGTCGGCCCTCAGCCGGTGGGTGCAGATGGGCGCGCCCTGGGCCGAAGCTCCCCCAGCTGGGGGCGAGCCGATACCCTGGTCGATGAAACCGCTTCGGCTGCCCTCGGTCCCTGCGGTGCGCGACCGCAAGTGGCTCCACAATCCTATCGATGCCTTCGTGCTCTCCGGACTTGAGCGGCGAAACCTCCGACCCGCGCCCCCGGCAGACCGCGTTGCCCTCATTCGGCGGCTCACCTTCGACCTGACTGGAGTGCCGCCCACCCCCGAAGAGATCGACGCCTTTCTGGGCGATACGTCACCTCGCGCCTACGAGAGCCTGGTTGATCGCCTCCTGGCGAGTCCCCGATACGGCGAACGGTGGGGCCGTCACTGGCTCGATGTCGCTCGCTACGGGGACTCGAACGGCCTGGATGAGAACCTTACCTTTGCGTATGCCTGGCGGTACCGTGACTACGTCATCGACGCATTCAACCGGGACCTCCCCTATCCCAGATTCATCGAAGAGCAGCTTGCCGGAGACCTGACCCCCGTTCCCGGCGATCTGAAGGAGACCCACCGAAGGCTCACCGCCACGGGATTTCTCTCGCTCGGCGCCAAAATGCTCGCCGAAGACGATCCCGTCAAGATGGAGATGGACATCGTCGATGAGCAACTCGATACCCTCGGCAAAGCGTTCCTGGGGATGACGCTGGGCTGCGCCCGCTGCCACGACCACAAGTTCGATCCGATCTCCGCCCGTGATTACTACGCAATGGCAGGAGTGCTGAAGAGTACTCGCACCATGGAGAACTTCCGGGTGGTTGCGGTGTGGCACGAGAACACCCTGGGCAGTCCCGAGGAACGGGAGCGACGCAGCCGCGCCGAGGCCGGACTGAAGCGGCTCCGCGACGAGGCCACAGCCTTCGCTCGAGCCGAGAGCGCCCGCGAACTGGCCGAGTCTCGCAGCCGCGTTGCGGACTATCTCTTCGCCGCCACCGCGCGTTTGAAGAGTGACGAGCGGCGAGGCGGTTCTCGTGCCGCGAACCCACCGGCCGGCTCGGTCGCCCTTGAAGCCGAGTCCTTCGCTCGGGGCAATGTGCTGAAGGATCGCACGCAGTATGGTTCCGGGATCGGGGTGCTGGTAAACGCCGGCGCCATCCCCAACTTTGTGGAGTACGACCTCTCAGCGGCGCCGGGAACCTACCAACTGGAGCTCCGTTATGCCGCAGCCGAGAGCCGGCCGGTGCGGGTGCTTCTGAACGGGGAGTTGATCGAAGCAGGGGCCGCATCCGATGTGACCGGCGGATGGATGCCCGAGAATCAGGCCTGGCGCGTTGCGGGAGTCGTGACGTTGGGCGGCGGTCCCAATGTCCTCCGGGTGGAGCGCACCGATGGCCCGTTTCCGCACATCGATCGACTGCTGCTGGCCCGTGTGGCGTCGGCCAGCGAGAACGGCACGGTCGCGACGGCGCCCCCATCCCGGTCGCCCCTGAACCCCTACTTCCTCGACCGCTGGAAGTCTGCTCTTCAGGAGGCACGGACCAAACCCGCCTCCCCGCTCGCAGACTGGGTCCGTAAGGCCGGACTGATCCCCGGTTCCGAGAGTTCGGACACGCTCCAATCCCTGAGTGAGCTGGCGACTCGGTACCAGATGGCCGCTGCTCGGGCGACCATGGGCGGCGAGGGAGAACTCGCAGAACTGGCACACGGGGCGAGGGGTCCCCTCGCCCCGCCATCGTCCCCCGAAGCGGCTCTTCGAGGCGACGCGGCGACCCGTGTCGCCGATTTGAAGAAGCAGGCTGACGAGGAAGAGAAGAAGCTTCCGGACCTTCCCCGCGCCATGGGGGTCTCCGAGGGGACTGCGACAGATTTGAAGATCCACCTGCGCGGCAGCCACCTCAACCTCGGAGAACCCGTTCGCCGGGGGTTTCCCGTGCGGATGGGTGAGCCGGCCCATCAAGAGATCGGGGGCAGCAGCAGTGGGCGCCTCGAATTAGCCCGCTGGCTAGGTAGTCCGGAGCACCCGCTGGTCGCCCGAACGCTGGTCAATCGCGTGTGGCAGGGCCACTTCGGCGAGGGGATCTGTCGATCACCCGACAACCTGGGGAACCTTGGGGAGAAACCGGATCACCCGGAACTGCTCGACTGGCTGGCCGTGAAGTTCAACGCGACCTCGGGTGACCACGCCATGAGCGGTTCCATCAAGGCGCTTCATCGATTGATCGTGACCTCGCAAACGTATCGGATGAGCGCTCGATTCGATGCAAAATCGGCGCAGGCGGACCCCGAGAACCGGCTCCTGCGGCGACACTCCCGGCGTCGCCTGGAGGCGGAGGCGGTGAGGGACACCATCGTCGCCCTCGGTCCCGGGCTCGATTTGACGATGGGCGGGACTCTGCTGCCGTTGAAGAACCGAGAGTATGTGACGAGCACCGCCAACCGGGACAGCACGGATTACAGCTCGAGACGCCGCGCCGTCTATCTACCGGTGGTACGCTCTTCTGTCTATGATGTCTTCACGGCGTTTGACTTCGGCGATCCGAGTGTGGTGAACGGTCGCCGGGATGTCACCACCGTGGCTCCGCAGGCTCTCTTTATGCTGAACGGTTCGCTGGTGGCGCGCTCGGCCCGCGTCTGGGCGGAACGGCTGCTCGCGTTGGGCGGAAGTGATGAAGCGCGGCTGAACCGAGCTTACCGGGAAGCCTTTGGTCGAATGCCCTCGGCCGTGGAGTCCGCGCGTGCGTTTGGCTTTCTGGCTCGATCGCGCGAGCAGGGTCGCGAGGCGGCCCAGGGTTGGGAGAGCCTCTGCCGCGTGCTTCTCTCTTCCAACGAACTCATCTTTGTCGACTGATCCCCCGGCCCGAGGCCTCTAACCATGAACCGACACTGGATCTCCGGGAACCAATCCCTCAGCCGCCGCGATCTCCTGGCGTCCTCATCCGCGGGATTCGGCTCGCTCGCACTCGCCGGACTGCTCGGAGAACAGGCCCAGGCGGCCACCGATCCGCTCGCGCCGAGGGAACCGCAATTTGCTCCGAAGGCAAAGCGCGTCCTTTTCCTCTTTATGCATGGAGGGCCGTCGCAGATCGATACGTTCGACTACAAGCCCCTCTTGAAGAGAGACCATGGAAAGCCACTGCCGTTTTCGAAGCCTCGGGTCGTCTCTGCCGAAACGGGAAACATTCTCCAGTCCCCGTGGGAGTTCAAGCGTCACGGGCAGAGCGGCGCGTGGGTAAGTGAGCTGTTCCCCCACCTGGCGCAGCACGTGGATGATTTGTGCTGGATCTACTCCATGCACGGGTCCAACTCGCGGCATGGCGGTGCGCTGCTGGAGCTTCACACGGGAAGCGACACCTTTGTCCGACCGAGCATGGGTTCCTGGATCACGTACGGCCTCGGAAGCGAGAACCGAAACCTGCCGGGCTTCATCACGGTCTGCCCAACCCTGACTCACGGCGGTGTGAACAACTGGTCGTCCGCATTCCTGCCTGCCCCGTATCAGGGCACCCCCGTCGGTAATGCCGGCACCCCTTCGGACCAGGCATCCATTCCGTTCATCCGCGGGGAGAAGCGCCCCGAAGGCGCACAGCGAGCGGAACTCGATCTTCTGGCAGAGTTCAACCGAGATCACCTGAGGCGAACGGGACCGGATGCCGCTCTGGAGGGACGCATCGAGTCGTTCGAACTGGCCTTCCGGATGCAGGCGGCGGTGCCGGAACTGCAGGACATCTCCGGCGAAACTCCCGCCACCCACACCCTCTATGGGCTCGACAAACCGAAGACCCGCAACTTCGGTCGGCAGTGTCTGATGGCGCGCCGGTTCCTCGAACGAGGCGTGCGGTTCGTTCAGGTCACGCACAGCTACAAGTGGGATCAGCACAGCAATTTGCGCGCGGATCACGCGAGCAATGCCGCCGAAGTTGATCTCCCGATCTCAGGCCTCCTGCAGGATCTGAAAGTGCGAGGGCTGTTGGAGGATACGCTGGTGCTCTGGGGCGGCGAGTTCGGACGAACCCCGTGCGTTCAGGGTGGCGACGGCCGCGACCACAATCCTCACGGCTTCACGATGTGGATGGCCGGAGGCGGCGTCCGGGCGGGCCACCTGCACGGCGCCACTGACGACTACGGCTACTACTCCGTTCAGGACAAAGTCCACTTCCATGACCTCCACGCCACGATGCTGCACCTGCTCGGCATGGATCACAAACGGCTGACCTACCGGTTCGCCGGGCGTGACTTCCGGCTGACCGACGTGCACGGAACGGTCGTGGACGAACTGCTCGCATGATCGGTCCCGGCAGCTCCCAACTGCCGGGACCGACCGCCGACTATCAGGCTTCCGCCCCGGGAGCGGGGTTGTGGTCAGGCATCCGCCTCCTGCTCCAGCGTTCGAAGCTCGACTTCGTCGGCCGGAGTTGGGCCAGAAAACCGTCTTGAAGCATGGAGCTTCCAGTAAGCGGTCAGAAGCAGCCCCATCGCCAGGCTCGTCCACAGCACGAGTTCGTTGGGCGGCAGCAGGAACACCACGCAGATAAACAGCGTGTAACCGATCGCAACGCCGCCGATCAACGGACTCCAGCGGCCGAGGTTCCACGGCGCCAGAGCCGGCGTCACCCACTCCCCGTCGCCGCGCCGTCGATTGCGCCGATTGAGATAAACCGGGATACCGTACGCGAGGTACAGGGCAATGGTGCTGATGGACGACACCACTGTGAACGCGGCCGCGTAGAGGCAGAGAACAACTGCAAGAACGCTGGTGAGCAGGATCGCCGCTCGGGGTGTGTGACTTGCCGGATCCACCTGCTTCCAGAGCGCGGAACCCGGCAGCCCCTCATCGCGCGCAAATGCATACCACATACGGCCCATCGAGCTGATGGAGGAGCAGCCGCACAACCACATGGCGACGCCGATGATCAGTGCCACGACATGGGCAAGCGGCCCTGCCAGGTTGCCGTAGGCGATCTGCAGCACCGGGTAGGCATCCGATGCGGTCGCGGCGGCATCGGCGTTGGGGATGCACCAGGTCAGCGCGAGAAGGAGGAGGTATCCCACCACGCCGGACACCGCCACGCTCAAGACAATCCCCCACGCGGAATTCTTGCGTGCCATGAGCGTCTCTTCCGCGACGTGGGCGGAGGCGTCATAGCCGGTATAGGTCCACTGTGCCTGCAAGAGCGCCAGCACGCCAACCAGTGCAAACGGGGCTGCCTGGTACAGTCCTGTCAGTCCGGGCACCATAGCGAAAAGCGGTGAGGGAACCCGATACTCGCCCACCGTGAGTGCCGGGACAGTTTGCCCGCTGATCTCCGCTGAGGAGGCGTCCAGCGGATTGACCGATCCCTCCGAGCTGAAGAGAAAGGCCAGCGAGTTGTGGTGTTTCCCGAGAAAGCAGAGGAGCCCGACGATAATCGCGCCGCCCGCAATGTGCCAGTAGACGCTGAAGTCATTGAGCCGCGCCGTCAGTCGTATGCCGCGGCAGTTGATCCAGACCTGGGGAGCCATGAGAAGCGTCATCACCGCGACCTGAAAGTACCAGTTGGTCAGCGGAAACGTCGCCCCCATGAGTGAGATCTCCGCATCCGAAGGTAGGCCGGCGATGCGTGTGACGGCTCCGATGAGGTAGATGGCCGCGGCGCTGTTGATGCCCGCAGTTGCCGCTACCTGACCAATCATGTTGAGCCAGGCCGTCACCCAGGCCCAGGTGCGGCCGCCGAGCCGGAAGGCCCAGAAGTAGAGCCCTCCGGCCGTCGGGTAAGCGCTTGCCAGTTCCGCCATCGACGCAGCCACGCAGAGCGTGAACAAAGACGCGACCGGCCACCCCACGGTGTTGATGATCGGGCCGGCAAACTTGAGCCCATATCCGTACAGCAGCACGGCGCCGGTGAGGACCGAGATGATGGAAAAGGAGATGGCAAAATTGGAGAAACCACCCATCTCTCGAAACAACTGCTGGCGGTAGCCGAGACGACGAAGATCCGCATCATCCGCCGAAGCCTGTCGGCGCTGCTCCTCCGACAGAATTCCCGGTTGTTCTGGGCCACTCACGGTTCAGATCCCTCGGCGATTCTCACGCCCAACCCCAGGGCGTTCCGCGCACGGGTACTTCTCTGAAGTCGTTCGGCATCCCTTTGGAGCCGGCGGCATGGCGCTGGGGCGACTTCACGACTTCCCACCACGAAAAATCCACCCGTGTGTTTGTGTCCGTCGCACATCCAGGGCGGATTGCCGCTGCAACCGACGAACCTCTGTCAGAATAGGCGTGTATTAAGCAGCCTGCGACCAACCGGCCGGAACCACACGGGAACGCGATGAACGACCGAGAAAACACCAACAAGGGGACGCAGCTTCGTGCGTACCTCTCCGGACTCTTCCTTCACGATCTCCCCGCCTCACTGGTGGTATTTCTGGTGGCGGTTCCGCTCTCCCTCGGAATCGCCGTTGCTTCCGGCGCGCCCGTAATCGCCGGTCTCATCGCCGCCGTTACCGGCGGCATCGTCGTGGGCGCTTTGGGGGGCTCCCCGCTCCAGGTGAGCGGTCCGGCAGCCGGCCTGACCGTCGTCGTGTTCGAGACGATTCACAGGTTTGGCTGGCAAGCCACCTGCGCCATCACCATCGGCGCGGGCGTCATCCAGCTCATTCTGGGCGCCCTCAGAGTCTCCCGCACGGCGCTGGCAATCTCCCCAGCGGTGGTCCACGGGATGCTCGCCGGGATCGGGGTCGTCATCACGCTGGCCCAGGTCCACGTGATCATGGGGGACTCGCCGGAAAGCTCCGCGATCAAGAACCTCCTCGCGCTCCCCCGAGAACTCCAGACCATCCACGGGCCGGCGACGGCCATCGGCCTGGCGACGCTCGGGATTCTCTTCTTCTGGAAGATTCTTCCCAAAAGCGTTCAGCGGATCCCGGCGCCGCTCGTTGCGGTGGCGTCCATGACCTGGCTGTCCCAGATCCTGAACCTAGACGTGCCACGGGTGCAGCTCGACTCGCAGTTGTTCGTGGCTCCCACAATGCCCCGGTGGCCCGACGCGTCCATGGAAGCTGTGATTGGCGCCATGGTCACGATCGGCCTGATCGCAAGCGTCGAGTCCCTCCTGTCTGCGGTTGCCGTTGATCGCCTTCACACCGGCCCCCGGTCGAACCTGGATCGCGAACTTCTGGGACAAGGAGCCGCAAACGTTCTCTCGGGTTTTCTGGGTGGACTACCGATTACCGGCGTCATCGTCCGAAGCTCAGCCAATGTAGCGGCCGGGGCGAAGACCCGAGCATCCGCGATCCTTCACGGTGTGTGGATCCTGCTGTTCGTCGCACTGCTCGGCAGCGTCATCCGACAGGTACCGCTCGCGGTTCTGGCGGGCCTGCTGGTTTTCGTGGGTGTTCAACTGATCAACGCACACCACATCCGAGAACTGCAGCGCCATGGCGAGGTAGCGATCTACTTCGTCACGATGATCGGGGTGATCTCTCTAAACCTGTTGGAGGGCGTTGGACTGGGAATTGGCCTCGCCTTCTTCCTTCTGCTGCGTCGGCTGGCCCAAACGCAGATCACCGTGGAAGAGCGAGATGGCTTGTGGCATGTGGTGATCGAGGGGTCACTCACCTTCCTCTCCATTCCGACGCTGAACCGCCACCTGAGCAACGTCCCGGCGGAAGCCCGGGTCGACCTGGATCTGCACGTCGACTTCATGGATCATGCCGCGTTTGAGGCGATCCACACCTGGAGACAGACCCACAAGCGACTCGGCGGGGAAGTCGACATCGACGAGACTCACGAGCACTGGTACTCGCAGGCAGAGTCGGGTAGTCCTCGAATGGTTCGAGCTCCCGCTCTGGCCGCACTCGCCGACATGGTGCGCGGACGACGTCGACGTGAGACGGGAGCAGCATCTACCGGCCGAGACCTGAAGGCGCTGGTGGAGGGGATTCAGGCGTTTCAGCGGGACGGCTCTCCGGCCGTCGCGCCGATGCTGACCCGGCTTGCGGACGAAGGTCAGGAGCCAATCGAGCTCTTCATCACCTGCTCCGACTCCAGAATTCTGCCCACCCTGATCACCGGAAGCGGCCCGGGCGACCTGTTCCAGGTGCGCAACGTGGGTAATCTCGTGCCGCCGTACACGGGGAGCGCGACCGATCACCCGGCCGATACGTCGATTGCCTCCGCAGTGGAGTATGCACTCACGGTGCTGGGAGTCAGCCGGATCGTTGTTTGCGGTCACTCCGGATGCGGCGCCATGGGATGCCTGCTCAACGGCTCCGGCGGGGTCGCGCTTCCCGTCACCGTGGACTGGCTCAAGTACGGCAAACCCAGCCTGGAACGCCTCGGCACTGGCTCCCCTGTCGCAGATGGTTGGAATGAGGTGGACCGATTGGCGCTCCACAACATCATCGTTCAGTTGGAGCATCTGCGGACCTATCCAACCGTCAAAGAGCGGGAACTGAACGGGCAGGTCGCCCTCGTTGGGCTCTTCTTCGACATTCGTTCGGCGCAGGTCTGGATGCTCAATCCGAGCACAAGAAAATTCGCGCCGGTCACGGCCCACTCGAACCCCGCGGGCCCGTCGAGACAGGTCTCGGGCGCTGCAGCTCACTGACCTGTTGCCCGAAGAGGGGATTGTCTTCGCCGATCTGCGACAACCCCCTCTTCGGGTCCACACCCGGGTTTTGCTTCAGGATCCGAGAAGGGCCCTCGGCTCGGGGGCCACCTCCAGATTGGAAACACTGCAAGTTCGGTCCCCGTTTAGGCAGGGTGCCTTGCCACCAGACCGGGTCGGACCCGCCCGCCACCTGGTGCACCGTCTGGAACGGATCTGCGACTGACCTCCCCAGGCCGGATCGCCACCTCGTCAACCGACCGATCCGCATCATCCGGATTGACCAACGTCTCGGACTCCCATTCCGAAACACAGCCTGGCGGCCCGAGCCGCTCGGGTCGCGCCGCCGTAAGAAAGCCGTCACCTCATTGCGGTCGCCCGAGGGACGGGTGGTTCCGCCTCGCCGTGCAGATTCCCGAGCGGAACTCACACAGGGAAGTGGGCCGGACGCGGGAAAGGAAGTCAGCGGAGACCTGTTCTCCGCAGCCTGGAGCACCACGATGGCCCTTCTACCCCGACGGTGGCCCCGCGCCGTACACACTCGGGACGCTAGTGGTCTGTCAGGCATCTAATGAGG
>SYKE01000197.1 GCA_005798285.1 Actinomycetota bacterium | reverse complement strand
GGCTGATGCTGGTGCCCCTCTCGAACTTTCTGTCCCGGGTCGGAGTGTGCACCTGAACTCGCGACGTGAGTACGCTCGCGAACGCCGTGCTCCGCTCGAACCCGGAAAGTTCAAAGATATGCGCATCATCCGTTACCAGGATCCCGACGGCGGGATCCACCATGCCGCAGAGCAAGCCGACGGCTCGGCGCTCCGAATCGAGGGCTGCATCTATGGCGACTTCACCGTAACATCCGAATCTGCCCATGTCGCCAAACTCCTGGCGCCCGTCGAACCTCGCGCGATTCTGTGTATCGGGCTCAACTACCGAAAGCACGCCGAAGAAGGCAAGCAGGCGATCCCCGCAAATCCGGTGTTGTTCATGAAGTCGCCCGGCGCCGTCCAGAACCCCGGAGATCCGATCGAACTCCCACGTGCGATCCACTGCGACAACGTCGACTATGAGTGCGAGCTGGCGATCGTCATCGGCAAGACCTGTAAGAACGCCACCCGCGAGAGCGCTCTCGAGTTCGTGCTCGGGTACACTTGCGGCAACGATGTGTCGGAGCGGCACTGGCAGCGGAACGGCGGCGGCGGTCAGTGGTGCCGGGGCAAGACCTTCGACACCTTCGCCCCGCTCGGCCCGGCGCTCGTCCTCAAGGATGAGATCCCGAACCCCGGCGCGCTGGGGATCAAAACCATTCTCAATGGCGAGGTGATGCAGGACTGGAGCACCGACGACCTGATTTTCGATGTGCCCTCTCTGGTAGTCTTTTTGAGCGCCAGCACCACGCTTCTGCCGGGAACCGTGATCTTTACCGGCACTCCCCACGGCGTCGGGTTTGCCCGAACCCCTCCCGTCTGGCTGAAGCCGGGCGACATGGTGACGATCGAGATCGAAAAGATCGGCAAGCTCACCAACCCGGTCGTCGAAGAGACCCTTTAGGCTCCGAGCATGCGCTGCATCGGGATCGACCTCGGCTCCACCTACCTGAAGGGGGCGGTGCTGGATACGGCCCGGTGCAGGCTCACCCACATTCGGCGATCCGCGTTTCCATCCCCAATTCAGGGACTCGGCGCCCTCCGTCGAGAGTACGATCCCGATCAGGTCGTCGCGGCTGCACGGGAGCTACTCAAGGGGCTCTCCGCGGTCGCTCCGGATGCCGTCACGATCTTGGTTTGCAGCCAGCTTCATGGGCTGGTGTTTTGCGATGATCGCGGCACTCCGCAGGGAAACGTGATCACCTGGCAGGATCAGCGCGCTCTGGAGGTTGACGCCGACGAGCAATCGTCCTTCCAACGGTACCGGGATGCGCTGAGCGAAGAACTCCTTGCCGAGTTGGGCAACGAACCTCGCCCCGGAACACCCGTCAATACGCTGCTGTGGCTCCAACTCCGGAGTCGACTCCCTCCTGACGGACTCATCGCGGCTCCCCTACCCAGCTTCGTCATCTCGGCACTGTCGGGCGAGCCCCCGCGCACCGATCCGTCTCACGCCTGCGGACACGGGTTGCTGAACATCGCCGAGGGCTCCTGGCACCGGGGCGCCCTTGATGCGCTGGGCCTCACCGCCGTCAGGCTCCCCGAAATCGTCCCCTCGGGAAGCCCGATCGCCGCCGTAAGGATATGTGGCCGAGACATTCCGACGCTCGCGCCCATCGGCGACTTCCAGTGCTCTCAAATCGGCGCCCTGCTCGAGCACGAGGAGCTTGGGATCAACATCTCCACCGGATCGGCGGTCATTCAACGTCAGTTCTCGCCCCGGTCCGGCAACTTTCAAGTTCGGCCGTTCATCGACGGGGAGTTTGCCCGCACGGTGACGCACATTCCCGGCGGACGCGCGCTCAAGGTGCTGGTGACACTCCTCACAGAACTGGGCGGACGGGGCGACGACCCCTGGCCCTACATCAACTCCCAGGCGGAACGGGCTGACCCGGCAGGTCTCATGGTGAGCCCAAGCTTCTACTACAGCGCCGTCGGCAACACGGGCTCCATCCTGGGAGCGAGGGAGTCGAACCTCAACGTCGGCTCCCTGTTTCGTGCGACCTACGTGGGAATGGCGGAGAACTACTACTCCTGCGCCAAGCGCCTGTGCCCGATCGGAGACGTCAGGAGATTGGTCTTCTCGGGCGGCGTGGCGATGAAGAACGGTCTCTTGCGTCAGATCATCACCGAGCGCTTCGGATGCGAAAGTCGCCTGGCGCCTTCCCCGGAAGATACCCTACTCGGTCTGCTGGTGTGCGCCGTCGCGCACGCGGAGACGGCTGGTTCCGTGACGACTGCAATCGAGCGGGTGCGAACCGCAATGGCATCCGACACGACGCTGCCCTGATTGGGGTTGGAGAAGCAGAGTTTGTCCCGACATTCCCGCCTTGAAGTCCTGAATCGCGTGTTGGAGATCGGATTGGTACCGGTCTTTCACCACAACGACGCGAGTACCGTTTGTGCGGTCGCATTGGCCTGTGCCGCCGCCGGAGTGACGGTGTTCGAGTTCACCAACCGGGGTGATCACGCAATCGACGCGTTCGCGGAGTTGCATCGTCGGTCCGGGAGTAGCCGGCGCGATCTCGTGCTCGGAGCCGGTTCGGTGGGCGACGCGGCGACCGCCGCGCTCTACGCGGCTCACGGTGCTTCTTTCATCGTCGGGCCGTCGTTCAATGCGGAGGTGGCGCGCTTCTGCAACCGCCGAAAGCTCCCTTACTTTCCGGGGTGCCTCACGCCGACCGAAATCTCGGTGGCAGAAGAGTACGGTGTGGAGATCGTCAAATTGTTTCCCGCCGTCACCGCCGGACCCGAGTTCGTCCGCGCCGTGTTGGGACCCAGTCCGTGGACACGGATCATGCCCACGGGAATGGTCGGTTTGGATCAGGCACAAGTGGCACGGTGGTTCGACGCCGGGATATGCGCGATGGGTGTGGGACGAGAACTGATCCCCAGAGATGCCGTACAGAGCGCCGATTACGAGGCCATCACGACACGCGCAGCGGAAGTTCTGGGGTGGGTCCGCGCCTCGCGGAAGTAGTGCCGTCCCGGCGGCGCCCTTGCCCTCGCGGAGGCACAGGCTGACAAGGACTCGAGGTCCGTGTCCGCGAATTGTGACTCGAATCTCGGAGGTATCTATGGACCGGACTCTCTCTCGCCGAGCATTTTGTCTTGGCGCCGCGACTCTACCAGCGGCTGCTTCGTTTGCTTCGCAGGATGCAGCAAAGACTTATCACTGGAGCTACCAGGCTCGCGTGGGAGACATCCAGCGCTACAGAACCTACATCCGGATCACCGGTCGTCAGGCCGACGACGCCGAAGACCTGCTGATCATGATGAAGAGCGCGTCCAAACACACGATCAAGCAGGTCGCCGAGGACGGCGTGGTCACCTACGACCAGAGCGATGAGAAGGCCGCATTCATTGTCAACGGCAAGCCGGTTGAAGACGCCAAGGCTCCAACCCGGCCCCCCGTGGTGGTCTCCATCAATCGGGACGGTCTGATCGTCAGTCGTGTGAATCCGTCGGCCGACCCATTCAATGGGCGGTATGAGAAGTCCATCATCGCGATCCAGTCGATGCCGACGCCGCCCACACCCGTGAAGGTCGGAGCGAATTGGACCACCCGGATGGCCAACCCAATGCTCAAGAACGGCGTCATTGATGTCGCCACTACCCTCGTTGGAGTTCAGATCGTGACGGGCCAGCCGGCGCTTAAGCTGATCTCGAAGATGGTCTTCCCCACCACCTTTGGCGCCAACGAAGCTGAGATCGTGCACTCGGAGTCCACCTACTACCTGCATGCCGAGACGTACGACCTGTTGCAGGCGGATTACCAGATCAAGAATCCCGCACTCCCCTTTCCGGGCCTGAAAGTGTTGTGCGAGGTAAAGGTGTTTCGGGTGATTGTGGGCGCCAACGATACGGGGGATCCGGATGGGGACAAGCTTCTGTCCCCGCCAAAGAAGATGTGAGTGGCCCTGACCGAACGTGTGCACTCGCGGGATCGGTCCGACAGGTCCTCATGGCTCCGCGCTTCAGCCCCCTCCAACCCCTTGGCCGAACGGATCCCGCCGATGAAATCGCCTTCGTACCCATCCCACAGCCGGGGCCCCGGGTGGGCGATTTGTCTGGCTCTGGGAATTTGAATTCTGAAAGCTACGAAGGTAACCTCTTCGCCGCTTCGTAATGCTGATAGCAATCGGGCCACCGGTGGGGGTGGTGTCCGATGATCCAACGCAGAACGCGTGAGGAGATTCAGGTTATGGCTCGGAATGCTCGCGTTGCCCTCGGGGCACTCGCTCTTTCCATGGTCCTCGCAGTCTCGGTGTGGGCCGCCGACGCGACCGGCAAGTGGACATGGACCCAGCGACGACAGAACAACGACGTGACGATGACGCTCGAACTGAAGCAGGACGGCGAGAAGCTGACCGGCTTCGTCATCGGTGGACAGAACGCCCAGAAGACCGAGATCAAAGAGGGTAAAGTCGGGAAAGACGGCGTCCTCTCGTTCGTGGTCGTCCGAGAGCGCAATGGACAGGAATTCAAGGTCGCCTACAGTGGCAAGGTCGATGGCGACAACATCGTCGGCGAGACCAAGATGACCATCCAGGGCGAGGAGCGCAAGCGCGAGTGGAAGGCTACCCGCGCCAAGTAGTCGTGCACCCGCACCCGTTGCAAAAACACCCCCGCCGACGTCCGGTCTGCGGGGGTGTTTTTGTCGGTGGCCTCCCGATAGTCCGACTCCTCGCGGCGCGTGTCGAACGAGGCCAACTCCCGTTATCAATCCAGGTAGGCCCCGATCAGGCTCGAGCATGACAGCACCCAATCCCACCCGCAGCACCCATCTCACCTACGCGGACATCAGAAGGGCCATCTTTCTGGTCGCCGCGCTTGTAGTCGCGTGGCATCTTGTGGAGCCCCTCACCACGCTGCTGCTTCTCTTCTTGCTGGTGCTCATCCTGTCCGCCGTCCTCATTCCCGTCGTTTCCCGGTTAGAGCGCCGAGGCGTCCCGAGAACCGCCGCCACGGTGGCTTTAGTGCTGTCCCTGATTCTGGTCGGAGTCGGCATTGGCGCTGTGGCTGTGCCTCCCCTCGTCGAAGAGGTGAGCAAATTTGTGACTACCATCAGCGTCAACCAGGGAAAGCTTCGACAGCTCTATGCCGATCTATCAACGAAGTACCCCGATTTCGCTTCCCAGATTCCGGCGCCGGAAGAGTTAGCCCGATCGTTGAGCCCCACAGTCGCCCGGTTGGCCAGCCAGGTGGGCCGCTACACTGCCAATGCGTTCGTCGGCCTCGCCTCCTCACTCCTGGTGTTGGTGCTGGTGACCTACATGGTCTCCCAACCCAAACCTCTCGTGACGGGCTTGCTCATAGCCACTCCGGAAGAGCTGCGCGGTCAGACGATCGTGGCGCTAAAGCGAATTCTCGTGCAACTCAAGAATTGGGCTTGGGGAAGTCTCACGCTCGGCGCGATCGTTGGAATCATGACGGGAGTCGGGCTCTTCGGGCTCGGGATCGCCACCGGGAAGACCATTCCCTACCTGATGCTCTTTTCAATGCTGGCAGGGATCGGAGAGATGATTCCGAATGTCGGACCGATCGTGTCCAGCATACCTCCCGCCCTCGTAGCCGCCACGATCGACCCTGTCCTCGGCCTGATGGTGCTCGGGCTCTTCGTCGTGATCCAACAGCTTGAGAATCACTTCATCGTTCCGACCGTGATGGGTCAAAGCCTGAATCTGCACCCGATCTCACTCACGTTCACGGTCCTTGTGATGGGCGCTTTGTTCGGCCTGCTTGGCGCCATCCTGGCGGTCCCCGTGTGCGCCATCATCAAGGTCTGTTGGGAGGAGTACTACGTCTATCCCTCTGCAGTCGACGTCGAGGCACTGGCGGCGGTTGCGTCGGACTTGATCCTGAGTGAACCTATCGATCCCAGGGCCGTTGTGGCTGTCATCCAGGCGACCGAGGCGAGACAATTGGATCCCCCGCCATGAACCGCTATCGGATCAGCCCGATCTGGGTCAGCACCCTCTGCGCCGCAGCCGCCCACGGTGGAGCACGGCAGCCCGTACTTCGAATCCTTCCCCCTCCCACCGTTCCCGCAGAGATCCGACAACTTCAGTCCGCGGTAAAGCGGCGACCGAGCGCCTTTCTCTACCGACGACTTGCCGACCGAGCGGCGACAGGTGGGTTTCACGCCATCGCTGCCGAAGCGTACGAGCGCGAGGCGGCGCTTCACCGAGAGAACGGTGATCCGAATGCTGCTGTCGCGGAAGAACTCAAGGCCGGCCGACACCGGACAGATGCCCGGCTCTTTGTTCTCGACACCCGGTTCTCGGCCCCCGTGCCGCCGCGGGCCCGTTTGGAGCCCGAGTACGGGACCCTGCTCGGAGCCTTCATCGATCGGGATGACCAATTGCGAACCGTGGTCAGTGACGAAAACTCGCAGACGCATCGACTCCCTGAGGAATTCGAGGCCCTCACGGGAAAGAAACACGCTTCCGTCTTCTGGTACCTCAAGTTCGGCCGGCCGTTTCCCAGCCGATGGGTTGCACGACTTCACCGCCAGGGCATCATCCCCCACATCGCGTGGGAACCGAGAGACCTGAGTGAAGTCACCGACTCCGCATATCTGGCTCGTTTCGCGGCGGCAGTTCGGGCGTCCGGCGGCCCGGTGTTCCTCAGATTCGCGGGGGAGATGAATGGAGCCTGGACCCCTTACCACGGCGATCCCGAGCGCTATCGAGCGGCGTTTAAGACCGTGTCCACCACGATCCACCGGTTAGCGCCGAACGCAGCCATGATCTGGTGCGTCAACAACGCCCCCGACGCCACGATCGACAGCTACTATCCGGGTGACGACGCTGTTGATTGGGTTGGAGTGAACTTCTACAACGTGCTGTACGCCTACAACAACCCGGGCCGGCCCGCAGACACGCTCCATCCCGCCGACCTGCTGGCGCCGGTCTATCGCCGCTACGCCCACCGCAAGCCGATCGCCATCTGCGAATACGCAGCCAGTCAGCAGTCCGCCGTCGATGGCCGGCAGCGACCCGACTATGCCGCTCGCCGGATGCGCGACCTCTACACATCCCTTCCGCGGCTATTCCCACGAGTGAAGCTCGTAGACTGGTTTGACTGCAACAATCTCCGCCACGCAGGTCCGACGCGTCAGCTCAACAACTATTCCCTCACCGAGAATCCCGCTGTCTTGGCCGCCTACCGCCGCGCCATCTCGAGCGAGCACTTCCTGAGCGGAGCGCAAGATCGGGCCTCATACCGGATCCGACCCATCCTCCAAAACGAGACCCTGCGGGGCCCGCAGCGATTGACGGGTTGGGTACGGGCGCCTGTCGCCGGAGCTCGAGCCTACCTCTTCGTGGGAGAACAGTTTCTTCGGGAAATCGAAATCCCCGGCGACGAAGAGGTCGAGTGGGCTCCCAGCGCGGGGCTCCGCACGGCTCCGCTCAGGCTGGTGGTCGTGGACGCCCGTGGAAGACTTCTGGGGGAACAGAAACTCTCAGTTCGTCTGGAGCCCCGGTAGGAGACGGGATCAGCGCCCCTTCGGTCGACACGGGGCAGGGATGGGGCTCACATTAGGGAACGTCTCTCAGTCGCTGCGCGACGGCGGCAGAGGAACCTCAAGACACATGCGCCTCGATGAACTGGACACGCCAACGCTTTTCGTAGACCTCGATGCGTTGGAGGGAAACCTCGATCGGTTTCAAAGCTACTTCACATCCCACGGCATCGGACTGCGACCCCATATCAAAACGCACAAGACGCTCGCGATTGCGCACATGCAGATGGCGCGTGGCGCCATCGGGCTGACATGTCAGAAGCTCGGGGAAGCTGAGGTGATGGCCGCGGGCGGCCTATTCCAGGACATCCTTATCCCGTACAACGTGATGGGGAGCCAGAAGCTGGACCGCCTCACCGCCCTCGCGTCATGGGCCAAACTCACGCTGGGCGTCGACTCCGCATACACCCTGAGGGGCCTGTCCGAGGCCTGCAGCCGCGATGGCGTGACCGTGGGCGTGCTCATCGACGTGGACTTCAGTGGCGCTCGAACCGGTGTAACTTCCGCCAGTGAGGCTGTGGAATTGGGCGTTCTCGCGCACCGGCTGCCGGGGCTCGAACTCCGGGGGATCATGGGCTTCCCCACTCCCCCGGAGATTCGTCCCCAACTGCAGGCCGTGCTTGCGGCGTTCGACGCGGCGGGGCTGCCCCACCCCACCGTCAGTGGCGGCAGCACCAAGTCTGCGCTATCGGCCCATTTTCTGCCCGAGCTCACCGAGTACCGGGCCGGAGAGTACCCGGTCGGCGGCGCAGGACACCTCTACGAGGGGCGGCACACCGTCGAGCAATGCGCGCTGCGGGTGATCTCTACCGTGGTGAGCCGGCCGACCCCCGACCGGATGTACCTGGACGCCGGCAGCAAGACGCTGAGCGCCAGTCTCGCCACGTTCCGCGGCGGACCGTGTGCCGGGCACATCGTGGAGTACCCGGAAGCTAGGATCCATGGCTTTTCGGAAGAGCACGGGCATGTCGACATTTCCGCTTGCGACCGAAAACCCGAGATCGGGGAACGGGTGCAGGTTCTGCCCGTGCATCCGTGCCCGTGCGTGAATGAGCACGACGAACTGGTGGCGGTTCGAAAGGGTCGGGTTCAGGCGGTCTGGCCGATCCACGCCCGGGGGAAGATCCGGTAGAGGTAGGGGCTGAGCAGAGACGCCGCCGACAGCTCACTAAGGCTGTCGGCGGCGTCTCAATCGGAGCCCCGGGGACGAAACTAGAAGTCGAACTGTCCGATATTCGACTTATCGAAGATCATCGGCTTACCGAGCAGGATCTCGGAGCCGTTGACCTTTACCTCGCCGAGACGCCCCGCCTTGAAGGCCGTGGCGCCTTCCTTCAGGTCTCCCTTGGAGACGGCTCGGGCAACGTGCACCGTCAGGTAGCCGAGATCCACCGGATTCCAGAGCACGACGGACTTCACGACGCCTCGATCCACGAACTCCTTCATGTCCTTCGGCGTACTCAATCCGACGACCGCTACCTTTCCGCTCTTGCCGGCCTTCTCAACGGCCTGCGCTGCGCCCGGGAACGCAACGGATGTCATGCCCCAGATACCCTTGATGTCCGGGTAGGCCTTGAGGATGTTGGTGGCCTTTTCGAAGGACGTGGTCTGAACCTCTCCGGCGTACTCAGTCACCACGATCTCAAGTTTGGGGTACTTCGCTTTGCGGTAGGTTTCCATCTCCTTCAACCACGCGCTCTGGTTCGGCGCGGTCGGAGAGGACGACACAACGCCCACCTTTGCATCGGCGCCGGCCTGCTTCACCATCTCATCGACCAGGGTCTCAGCAATGTCTTTGACCACGGCCTGGTTGATGAAGAACTGCCGCTTCGAGGCGGTCGGATTGGCGTCGGCGTCGTAGGTGATAACGGCGCAGCCGGCATCCCGTGCGCGGGCGAGCGATGTCGAAATCTGCTCCGGATCATTGCACGCCACCGCCACCGCCGAGAACTTGCGGAGCGCCCAGGTATCCACCATGGCGCTCTGTTCTTCACTGCGGTCCTCCACCGGGCCGTCGTAGGTCAGTTGGACGTCGCCCAACTCCTTCGCCGCCTCCTCGGCGCCCTTTTGGCAGGCCGTGAAGTACGGGATGCCCTTCTTCTTGGGCATCAACCCGATCTGGAGCGTGCCTCCCCCACTTGAGGAACCCGGAGCCGCCGGATTTCCGCTCCCGCCCGCTTCCGGTCCCGGGGCCGACGTAGAATCGGCGGACTGTCCGCCGCAACCGCCCAGCACGGCCACCGCACCGGCGAGAACAACGAGTGAGAGGATCCGACGCATAGCTGCAACTCCGCGGCTGAACAAAGGGGATATCGCGGGATTATAGCAAGGACGCCGCCCCCCGCCCCACCCGCGCTCAATTGTCGGACCGAATGAGAGGGATGCCGATCGCGGGGGCAGAAATCGTTGACAAGGGCACAGACGCCGGGAGACGTAACCATGGATCGACGAGCACTGCTGGGTGGAGCGGCAACGGCGTTAACGGGGGCCGTCGCCGAGGCACAAGGGCTGAACTCGCGGGTTCGCCGTGTCGGCCTCATCGGCTGTGGATGGTACGGCAAGTGCGATCTGCTTCGACTGATCCAGGTGGCGCCGGTCGAGGTCGTCTCGCTCTGTGACGTCGACAGCAAGATGCTCTCGGAGGCGGGGCAGATTGTGGCCGGTCGCCAGAAGTCTGGTCGCACGCCGCGCCTTTACTCCGACTATCGCAAGATGCTCGCGGAGAAAGATCTCGACATCGTCCTGATCGCAACACCGGATCACTGGCATGCACTGCCAATGATCGCGGCTGTTGAAGCGGGCGCGGACGTCTATGTTCAGAAGCCGATTTCCGTGGACATAGCCGAGGGGCAGGCGATGCTCGCTGCCGCCCGCAAGCACGGCCGCGTGGTTCAGGTGGGTACCCAGCGACGAAGCACGCCTCACCTGATCGAAGCGCGGAACGATATCGTCAAGAGCGGAAAGCTCGGCCAGATCCATCACGTCGAGATCTACTGCTACTACCACATGCGGGCCCGCGAGAACCCGATGGATGCGACGCCGCCGGCCAACCTCGACTACGAGATGTGGACCGGACCGGCCCCGATGCGACCCTACAACTCGCTCGTGCACCCGCGCCGCTGGCGGGCGTTTACGGAGTACGGCAACGGCATCGTCGGCGACATGTGCATCCACATGCTCGACATGGTTCGCTGGACCCTGGACCTTGGCTGGCCGACACGGGTCACTTCCTCCGGTGGAATCCTGGTGGATCCAGGTTCCAAGGCCAACATTTCGGATACTCAAATCGCCACGTTTGACTTCGACAAGCTGCCGATCGTGTGGACCCACCGCTCGTGGGGAGAGGCGCCGGACAAGAAGTATCCGTGGGGCGCCACGCTCTACGGCGACAAGGGCACCCTGAAGATGAGCGTGATGAGCTACGACTTCACGCCGGTGTCCGGGCCCGGCGCCATCCACAAAGACGTAACCTATGAATTCGAGCAGTATCCCGAAGACCGAACCGAGCAGGATCTGGAGCGCCACGTGGCCCCTGCAATCCGGGGACACATGCGGGACTTCCTCAAGGCGATCGATGCACGATCCAGACCCGTCGCCGACATCGAGCAGGGACACATCTCCACGACAAGCTGCATTCTCGCGAACCATTCCATGAAGTTGGGACGTTCTCTCACGTGGGATGCGGAACGCCAGCGCGTGGTAGACGACTCTGAGGCCAACAAATTGCTGCTTCGCCCCTACCGCAAACCGTGGATTCATCCGGCTCGTCGCGGATGAACACCATGGAACCGTCTGTATGGACGCCGTGTCGTTTCGTGGGGCCAAGCTGCAGGTAAACTTTCGAGAGTTGTTCGCAAGTCCCAAGTCCTCCAGGAGCATCGCACGGGACTTGCGACGGGGAATCGACGTACGGGGAACGAGAATGAAGTATGTAAGTCTCATCGCCGCCCTCCTGCTCCTCGCGAGCGCGGCACTGGCCGGCGAAAAGGTTCAAGACAAGGATACCGGGGTCGAGTTGACGGCGCCGGATGGCTTCAAAAAGCCCGAGCAAAACCTACCCTTTCCTGAAGTTGTGGGGGAGGTGAAGAGCCTGCTGCTTTCAGAGAAGTTCGAGAACGACAGCGGTTTCCTGATGCTTCATCGGATGCCGATACCCGGCGGCCTGTCGTATGAAGAGTTTCGCACCGGATTGGGCGACGGCATTCAGGAACGCTTCGGCGCCGCCTACAAGTTGCACAGCCTGAAGGACGAGGAGTTCTCAGGCCGCAAGGCGTTCGTGTACGACATCACGCTTCCCGGTGACGGCAAGCTTCCGACGCCGGACGGGACGAACAAGCACCGGCTGATCTGGGCCGTCTTCAAGGACGACGACAAACACGCGCTCGGCCTGGTGTTCCAGGCGCGCGAGGATCAGTGGTCCACCATGGAGCCCCGCTTCACCGCCACACTGAAGTCGCTCAAGATCGAGAAGAAGTAGCGGAGCGGGCGTCGCGACGTGGCGTGCCGGGACCGAACGACAGAAGAGCCTGGGATCGCGATGAACGATCCCAGGCTCTTTTCTAATTCCGCTGAACGGTTCGGTCTACAGGCAGAACCGCCCGTCAGGAGGTGTAATAGGGGTTTCTGCCGCCGGCGTGATCCGTGACGTCCAGAACCTCCATCACCTCAGGAATGGTGGACTGAAGCAACCGCTCCACCCCCTGCTTCACGGTGACCTTGGCCTGGCCGCAGCCCTGGCAGCCGCCGCTCATTTCGATGTAGGCAATGCCCTCCCGATATTCCATCAGGCGGATGTTGCCCCCATGGGATGCCACGGCGGGGTTGACCTGGTCATCCAGCAGAGCCTGGATCTGACGCCAGATGTCCCCTTCGGGGCCTTCCGGCGCCGGCTTCGGCTGCGGTTTCGGCGGGACGGTGGAAACCGGCGCCGTAAACTGGAACCCCGCTCCCGCCGCCGTTTCCTTGTAATCGAGGCTGGCCCCCGTCACATTGGGGTAGCTGGCTGCATCGACAAACACCTGAAATCCCTCGTAGGGGATGATGGTGTCATCGACACCGACTTTGCCGTCGGGTTCCAGACCCATGGCATAGCGGCCCCGAACTCGACAGGAGATTCGGATGCAGGGAGATGCGCCGGACTGTGCTTGAAGTACTTCGCGGATTTTTTGTTTGGCCAGATCACTGATGATCAGGACGGGAGCCTCGCTCTTGATGCCAAGGGGGATCCCTTCGCGCAAGGGGGCTGTCGCCGTTCCACTCATGGGGTGTTTCCTCCGACCCTGGAGCCAGCGCTAAACGCTGCCTTCGGGTCCCTTTCTTCTATCATACCAGCGACAGCGCCCCGATCGAACATCCGAGCCGCCGACCGAGTTGCATCTTCACTGCGGCGCCGCTAGCGCCGCGTTCGCAAGTCCAGTTCGACCCGAGTGCGGAAGAAGACAGTCTGCCCGTTGTCGCGCCGAGACCGGGCTTCGAACCAGAGCTCGGGTCGAAGTCCCAGAGCCGCGTCGGAGGCGATCTCGAGGCGGCCCGTGGCGTCGGTCTGGCCAGCAGGAATCTGAACCGGAGCAAACTTCAGTCCGGTGGCTCCCGAGACATCCACCAGTTGAATCTCCGCCTGCTCCTTCGTGGCAGCAGTCCGACCCAAACGGAAGGTAACGTCCACGGACGAGCCGGGGTACCCCCGGACGACCTCGGTGATGGCGGACAGGCTCATTACGGGGGCCTGAGTGCGAGCCACCACGTTCTTCGGCGCCGTGCGGAGAAAGTGGACTTCGCGGCCGGCGGCATCTCGGATCACTGCCTCTGCGCGAACGTGCGTCCGGGTGATCTCGTTCCCTCGCGGACCCTGAGGCAGATACATCGGAATGAACGCTTCCGACTTCCCGTCCGGGACTTCGATCGGCGTGTAGGTGATCCCATACGGGTCTCGGGGTTGCCGATCCGCCATCGAGATCCGCATCGGAGCAGTGAACCCGGGCTGCCGCTTGATGAACACGCGTGCCGGATGGATGGAGCCAAGATTCAGGAACAGGTATGAGTCGTCCGCGTCGAACTCGAATGGTGCCGGAGCCGTCACAGTGACCAGCAAATCTCCCCGCGTGCGCGGCGCGGCGCCCTGTGCCCAGTCGGCTGGATTTACCACCGCGAACACGGCTTCTCGCCGAAGCGTCTCATCGCCGTTCGCCGCCTCGGCAACGATCCGAACATCCGCGCTGCCTGAAAGCGCTGCCGCATCGGCTTTGAAGCTCAATCGGATCTGGGCCTGACCGGGGTTCGCCGTGACGGGCGCGCCGGTGACGCCGGCGGGAAGCCCCTCGGCCCACACTCGAATCGGCGCGGTCAGTCCCCCAAGTCGGGTAACGTCTACCTTGACGTCGGCCGCCTTCCCGGGCGCCACATCCACGAATTCCACCGCCGAAGCAAGCATGAAGTCCGGCTTCACGGCAGAGAGGGCGAGTGAGTACTCGGGCGCCTCCGGCATCTTTCCCGATCGGAGCAGCCGCACGCGAAACTCCCCGTCGGCGGGAGCCGTGAAGGTCAGAGCCGGATCCCGAGTTCCGGCGATGCCGTCATCCGCACTCGCGAGCACCTTGCCGGCGGGATCCAGGATTTGCACCCGCGCGTCCACCGCAGCCCCGAGTCGCTCGCACCAGGTTTCCACCCGATACGACTTGCCCGCCGCGAGAGACACACTGTGAACGGCGCCCTGCTCCCCCTGAAACCGGTCGGTGACACTCATGAGGGCGTCGCTCATCCCGGCATCCCGAGCGGCCAGAGTCGCCGGGCTCCCCGGCTCGGCGCGGACGGTGAGGCGATAGATGAACTGCGGACGACCCAGGTAGGCCAGATGGTGCAGGCTGATCGTGTGCAGTCCGGCGCGCTTCGCGGTGAAGCGGAGCGCCGGGTCCCGCCCGAACTGGTCATGCGAGACGGCGGCGACGGAACCCGATGGGTCCAGGATCTCCAACTCGCTGTCCAGGATGTTCTCGGTGGGGTCCGCCGTAGGCTGACCGAACTGCCCGCTGAAGATATTGGTGTCGACCGGCCCGCCGAGGCGAGCGGCGTAGACTTCCACCCAGATGCTCTGGCCGGACTGGAGATCCACAGAGAATCGATCCTGATCTCCGGAGAGGTCGAGGCGACCGTTGACGGTCACCGGCAGAGTCAAGGCCTGCGCCCGCAGGGAGTCCGCGCCCGGCTCGTTCTCCATGATCTCGGGTTCGTCGCCGACGACAAAGGCTCGACTGCCGGCGCCGCCATTCGTGGTTGCGATCCGGATCAGGCTGGGCCCCAGAGGCGCCTCCGGCGCAATCCGGATCTCTGCCTTCCGATCTCGAGCCTGGGGAGCGGACTTCAGCCCGGAAGCGCGCTGCAGATGCAGATCACAAAGGGTGGTGATGTTCTCGCCCTCCAGCTTCGCGGAAACAGTCGTTCCCCGCCGGCCGCCGGCGGGGAAGAGATAGACGTGCGAGGGTTCACTCTTCTGCGCAAACGCCGCCGCGGGGAGCAGCGTCGCCCACAGAGCCGCGGCCACTCCAAACTGCGGTGATTTCACAGGTGGTTTCCTTTTACAGCAGTTCTTGCACCGGGCTGGCATCGGCAACGATTGGGACCGGGCGACCGAGCGGTGTGTAGACGATTTGCTGGTAGTCCACTCCGAGGGCGGTGTAGATCGTCGCCATCAACTCTTCAGGACTCACAGGACGCTCCACGGGATACTCGCCGCTCGCGTCGGTGGAGCCGATGACCTGTCCCCGCTTGATGCCGCCCCCGGTGATGACGACGGACTGGCTCTGCGGCCAGTGGTCCCGCCCCGCATCCTTGTTCACTCGCGAGGTTCGGCCGAACTCACCCATCACGACGACCATCGTGCTGTCGAGCATGCCGCGCTCGTCGAGGTCCTTCAAGAGCGAGGTCAGACCGGAATCCACCTGAGGCAGCAGGTCATCCTTGAGGGTCTGGAAGATGGTGGTGTGGTTGTCCCAACCGCCATGATCGATGGAGACGAAACGGCAACCCGCCTCAATCAGCCGCCGTCCCATGAGAAGGCTCTGTCCGAAGGTGTGCCGGCCGTAGGAGTCGCGAACGGCGGTGGACTCCCGATGAATGTCGAAAGCGCTGCGGGCCGCCGGGCTCGTCACGAGGTCGAACGCCTTCTGATAGAAGGTGTTCAGCGCCTCGACCCGGGAGCTTGCCTTCTTGAGCGCCGCTTTGTTCTCTTCCTCGAACACGCCCCGGAGGGTGCGCCGGGCAGCCGCACGGGATTCCCCGACGCCGGGCGCCGCTGCGAGATCACGAACACTGAAACCAGGCGACGCCGGATCGCTCTCGATCACGAACGGCATGTATTCCGGTCCGAGGAACGCGGGGCCGCCGTAGGTGAGCAGCATCGGGAGGCTCACGAACGGTGGGATCCCCTTGCGGGCGCCGCGCTCACGCGTCACCACGGCGCCGGGGAACGGATGCTCGTTGTTCGGACGGGTGGTGGTTTCCTTGAACAGCGGCGTGGGATGCTTGCCGGTGCACATGTAGTGCGCGCCGCCGCCGTGTCCCGCATTCGTGTGGGTCAGAGAACGAATGATGGACATCCGGTGCGCCGACTTCGCGAGCTTGGGAAGGTGCTCCGCCACGTCAAGTCCGGAGATCGAGGACGGGATCGGCTTGAACTCGCCCCGGATCTCCGCCGCCGCATTCGGCTTGAGGTCGAAAGTCTCGTACTGGCTGGGGCCCCCCGCCAGGAAGATGAAGATGCAGTTCCGCTCGGCGGGAGGAACCGTCCCCCCCGGCGACTTGGCCGAGGCGTCGCGGGCAGCGAAGAGTTCGGCCAGACCCAAGCCCATCGGCCCGAGCACGCCGGCCCGCACCACATCGCGTCGGTTTACCCCATCACAGGTTCGAAACATCTCCCCGCCTCCTACTGCACGAACACGAACTCTACCGTGTTCATCAAAGCCCACAAAATGTCTTCCGCTGAATCTACGAAATCTGCGCCCGGAGCCTGCATCGTTTTCAATGCCGCCGCCTTCTCGCGTGCCGTCGGCCGTCGAGAGTAGGCCGCCAGGAAGATCTCTTCGATCATTCGGTCGCGCGAGGCGCCGGCTGCTGCCTGTGCGCGTATGCGACCGGTGCGACTGGAGAGCTGAGCCTGGATCTCCGGCGCGTTCATGAGGTGAAGCACCTGCGCGATGGTCGGCTCCTGGGAGCGCTCGCACTCGCAAGGGCTGGTGCGCGCCGGGCGACCGAACGCCGCCAGGAAGTACGACTGCCAGGGCAGATACCACTCCGAGTCCCAGATCTGAACCGCGCGCGTGCCTCGCGGCAGGCCCGGAAGCTGCAGCGGAGCGCCCGTGGCGGAGGCAATCGAGTCCATCAGCACTTCCGCCGACATTCGCCGGGGGTAGGCGCGGCTGTAGTTCTGCTCGTCGGTTCTGTTCGTCGCGTTCGGCACGCTGTCGAGCTGGTAGGCTCGGGAAGTGACGATGGTCCGGATCAGCTTCTTCACGTCGAACTTCTGATCCACCAGGTACTGGGAGAGCCCGCGGAGCAGTTCGGGATTCGAAGGCGGGTTCGTGTCTCGGAAGTCATCCACGGGCTCCACGAGCCCCCGGCCCATGAAGTGCGCCCAGAGCCGATTTGCCAGCATCTTGGATAGGAACGGGTTACGCGGCGAACAGAGCCAATCTGCCAGCGCCGTGCGCCGGTCCTCCGCCTCGCCGGCCACCGGCTGCTCTCCGAGGGGACGGGGCGCCACGGGCTGCTTCGTCTTCGGGTGGACCGTCTCCCCGGAGGGCGCCGATGCGAGGAAGGCTCCGCCGGAGATGCCCTTCTGCTGTAGACGCGCGAAGTATGCGGTGAGACCGTAAAAGTCTTCTTGCGACCACTTCTCAAAGGGGTGGTGGTGGCATTGGGCGCACTCGATCCGCACTCCGAGCAACACCTGGGACATGGCGCTCGCCGCCGCCTCGGGCTTGTCGACAACTCGGAAATAGTTGACGGCCCCGTTGACCTCACTGCTGCCCGAAGCGGTTACCAGAGTCCTTACGAACTGATCGAACGGCACGTTGGCGGCGATGGACTCACGGATCCAGGAGTAGAAAGCGTGAGCTCCCTTGGCGCCGAGCTTCTCCTTGTTGACCCGCAGAATGTCGGACCACTTCAAAGCCCACAGATCAGCATATTCGGGCCGATCGAGGAGCTTGTCGACCCACTTCGCTCGTGTCTCGAATGGGGTTCGATCCCCCGTCTTTCGCGACCGTTCGGCGTCGCACTCGGCAAGAAACTGCCGCGCTTCATCGGGGGTCGGCAGCACGCCGATGGTGTCGACAAACACTCGACGCAAGAAACGCCCATCCGCCGCCGCATCGGAGGGGAGAATGCGAAGCCTCTGCAGCTTCTGCCACACCGCCCGGTCGATGAAATTCTGGGGCGTGGGATAGGCCGCCATCGCGACGGGCGGCGTGCTGCGGGGGACTGCGAAGCGGGACGCGGCTACCTTGCCGTCGTACTGCGCCATGACGGCGGCTTCTCCCACCTGCTTCTCCAACAGAACCACGCCGTTCTCATCCACCGAGGCCACGCCGGGGTTGTTGGTCCCGTAACGAGCCCAGCGAGTCACGTCCCGAGTGCTTCCATCCGCGTAGTGCGCGGTCACCACCACCTGATGTCGCGCCCCGGAGGCCGCAGTGCGAGAAGGCGGCCAGATGCTGAGCCGCTGGAGCGGCGCGGTGTGCGCCGAATCTTGAGGACAGCCCGCGGCGATCCAATCCGACAGAATTCGGTAGGACTCCGACTTCTCTCTGAACCGGATGCCTCCCGCGTGGGGGATACGACCGGTGGCTTTTAGGAGCACGAGACTGCGCGCCGGCTCCATCAAGTTCACCCGACGCCCGCGTCGATCCGCCGTGAGCGCCTGGAAGTCGGCGTCCGGATTGTAGGCGAAAACCGACAGCCGGAAGCCGCCCTGCCCCTCGGCTTTCCCATGACACGGACCCGAGTTGCACCCTGAGCGAGACAGGATCGGCATGATGTCGGACGCAAACTGGTAGGCCCGATCAGGTCTGAGCCCTGAGACGCTCACCGGCACTCGAACGGCGCCGGTGGGACCCTGCACTTCGAGCGTGGTCGCGCCATTGCGCAGTCCCCGCACCAGCCCCTGAGCCGTGACCTCGGCCACTGTGGGGTCCAAGACCCGGTACCGAACCGCTGCGGTGAGATCCGGCTCCACGCCAAGAGCGGTAGGCGGAGCGGTAACGGCGACCTGCCGCGTTGGATCCGGCGCCACGAGCTTCAGTTGAGCCGGATAGACCGTCGGCTTCCGAACCGACGGAGCTGCCCCGGCCTGCGGCGCAGCGCTGCCGGGAGTGCAGAGCATCAGTGGCGCGACCGCCAGAACGGCCTGGTGGAGAGCAATTCGCATAGTTAGATCTGAGCCCAGATCCCGCCGATTGTTGCGGGCAAATCCCGAGATCCAATGCCGGTTCCGACGCAGGAGTTCCGCTGCGGCGGCGGTAAACGGCTTGCCGGTCGCCGCGCCTTGACGTCGAGGGGCGACGCTCCGGAGGAACGCGATGGATGAGATCAACCGCAACTGGACCGAAGTGCTTCCCGGGGTGCGCCGGTTTCGGGATAGCTGCAACGTTTACGCCATCAGCGCGCCCGGGGGCGCCATTCTGGTAGACGCCGGCTCGGGCGCCTGGCTCGGTCACATCGATGAGCTGCCGGCCCCTCCCGTGGCCATGCTGTGCACGCACCACTTTCGGGATCACTCCGCTGCTGCGGTCCGGGCCGCCGAGCTGGGGATTTCTGTCTACGTGCCGGAAGGGGAGGCGCTCCCGTTTTCGGACCCCGACCAATACTTCCGCGAACGACAGACCTACATCATTTACGACAACCTCTGGAACCTGAATGCGCCCATCGAGGGGCTCCAGCCGGCGGGGCTTCTCAGAGACTACGAGTCGCGCACTGTGGCGGGGATCGATGT
>SYKE01000196.1 GCA_005798285.1 Actinomycetota bacterium | reverse complement strand
CTTCGAGGGGTGTGCCTGAACATCCTGGCAACGGTGGACTGTAGGGGAGCGGCAGATGCGAGGACCGAGCTCGCGGCCAATCCTCGGAGGGCTCTGAGGCTGATCGGGGTCTGATTCCCGACAATCGAATCACCGTGGGGTACCCCCATCTTCGACAGGAGAAAGTTGATGGGACCGAAGGAGGGGTTGTAAAGCCATGTCCACATCATGGAGGTGGCCACCCCTGACACGACCGACGGCATGTAGAAGAGGGTCCGGAAGATCGCCTGTCCCCGCACCTCCTGATTGAGCAGCAGGGCCATTCCCAGCGCGTTGAGCGTGCCGAAGGGCACCGCCGTCAGCACGTAAGCCAGCGTGTTTTGCATGGCTTTCACAAACCGTGGATCGGAAGTGAACAGGGTCCGGTAGTTCTCCACCCCTACCCAGCGAACCCGGCTCACCGGTGTGATCCCATCCCACGAGGAGAGGCTCATGAGCACGGAAACGATCATGGGGCCCGCCGTAAACAGGAGGAACCCCAGGAGCCACGGCGCCGCGAAGAGATATCCCTCCCATGCCTCCCGACGGCGAGCCGCGCTGAGTCGTCCGATGGCAAGGGCGTGACGGGTCTGCCTCATCGAGGACTCCCGACCGTTAACAGGTGGTTGAGTGGGAGGCACTCAGGGTCTATCCAGGTACTCACACTCACTCCTCCCGACGGAGAATCGGGTTGATCTCCGCTTCCATTCGCGCCGCCACGCTCTCGGGCTGACCTTTCTTCCCAAGGACCGCTTCCACTTGCTGCGTGAGGACGGTGCTCATCTCCGACCACCGCATCGGGATCCGCTGGGTGCGGAAGTAGCTCATGGCCTCGATGAATCGCTCCTCGTGCTGGGGGGTGTCGGGGCGGATGAAGTCTGGAGAGAGCGCTTCTGAACGTCGGGGAGGCACGGCCCGTCCGGCTCGGGCTACTTCATGCTGGCCCGGTTTTCCCGTGGCGTACCGGATCCAACGCCAGGCGGCTTCCTTGACCTTCGAGTGCCGGTACATGGCGAGGCCGTCCCAGGTCCCTCGGGACCACCGCTCTCCCCCAGGCCCGACCGGCACATGCCAGATGTCCCAATCCACGTCTGTTTCCCGCATGAAGGGCATCCGCCACGGACCATTGATCTCCATACCGAGCTTGCCGGTCATGAAGATCGCTCCGGCGGCTCCCGTGAACTCCGCGGGGGTGGGCGAGACGTGGAGCCGGTAGCGCAGGTCTCTGAGCCATTGGAGCGTGCGGATGCCTTCCGGACTGTTCACGGTACAGCTCCGGGCCGCGGGATCGACGATGTCGCCGCCGAAGATCCAGAGGTACGGCAGAAGGGAGTTCATCCATGTCGACGCAAGTTCGTAACCGAATTGGTCTGTCCGTCCGTCACCGTCCAGATCCTTCGTCAGGCGGACGCAGGCGTCCGTGAACTGCTCGATGGTCCAGTCCATCGGGGGTGGGTCCGGGAGACCGGCCTCTCGGAAGAGGCGGCGATTGTAGTACACCATCTGCTGGCCGCCGTTCCAGGGGAGCGCGTGCTGGTGGCCCTTCCATCGGAACGTTTCGAGAGCAGTTGGGAAGAACTGGGAGGGGTGGTACTCCTCGCGGTGACGGGCGAGGTAGGGGTCGAGGTTTTCGTATTGACCCAGGCGACAGTAATTTGGGAAGGGCTCATCCTGGGCCGAGAGGACATCCGGGGCGGTCCCAGCCGCCATCACGAGCTTGACCTTGTCCTCGTAGTTGGCGCCGGGCCAGTAGAGGAGTTTGAGCTTCAGGTCGGGGTTCTCGGCTTCAAATCCCCGGGCGACGGTGTTCCAGAGCTTCCACTCCTCATAGCCGCCGAAGAAGCAGAAGCGCACTTCCGTGCGGGCTCCCCCTCCCCGAGAGGCGCCCAGGCAACCGCCCAGAGCCAGCGCAGCGAGCGGGACCAGGAGCGGTAGGGCGATTCTAGAGGACAGGCTGCGGCGGTGCAGGTGTCGTATCATCTGGGAGGGCGCATCCCCTCTTCTCGGCGTGCGCCATGTCTTCGGCGCCAGCGCCGCGAGAAGTGAGGCTAGCTTACCGCCATATGTCTGAAGAGGTCCGGCAAATTCCGGTCGAACGCATCGACCCCAGCCCCTACCAACCCCGGCAGCAGTTCGACCCGGTTCAGTTGGGAGAGCTCGCCGCATCCATTCGAGAGCAAGGGCTCCTTCAGCCGCTGGTGGTGAGGCCCATGGGGGAGCGCTTTGAGCTGATCGCCGGCGAGCGGCGGCTGCGGGCCCTGAAGCTGCTGGAGTATGCCACAGCTCCGGCGCTCGTCCGACCGTACACCGACACTCAGGCGCTGGAGGCGGCGCTGGTGGAGAATGTTCAGCGCGCCGACCTCTCCCTCTCAGAGACCGCACAGGCCTTTCATCGCCTCATCATGGAGTTTGGCTACACACAGGGGGAGATCGCCCAGAGGACCGGACGCAGCCGGGCGGCCATTGCGAACACCCTTCGCTTACTGCAGCTCACCCCGGGCGTCCTGTCGCAGGTCGATCGCGGCGAGCTGACGGAGGGGCATGCTCGGGCCCTGCTGATGCTTCCCCGCGGCACGCTTCAGGAGGAGGTGGCCGCATGGATCCTTCGCAATGCGGTGCCCGTACGGGAGGCCGAGGACCGCATTCGACGGATGCTCACCTCCGATGCGACCCCGGTCCCCCGACCCGGCGCCCCGGCAACGGCTCCCACGGCTCAGACGAACCCCTACCTCGAAGCGATCGAGCAAGATCTCAGAGACCGGTTCGGCACTCGGGTCACCCTGAGTCCGCGGAAGGGTGGCGGAGGATCGGTGACTCTGGAGTACTACGATCCGAACGATCTGGAGCGTCTGTTAGAGCTTCTCCAGAAAACAAGTTAGGGGTGTTTCACGTGAAACACCCCTAGCAACCATTGGAGGGGGCCGATTCCGACCCCCTCCCATTCCGTTCGATCCGGCCGTTAGTTCAGGCCACCGAGCTCCACCACGTACGATCCGGTATCCAGACTGCGGTAGCTCAGGTTGGGAAGGGTGTTCCGACCCGTATTGAGCAACTGCTGGAGCGCCTGCTCGGCGGTGGCGCCCTGGATCTTGAAGGTCAGAGGGATGTCCGGCACGTTCGGCGCGATGCGGATGGACGTTCCGGTGCTTTCGCCGATCAACTTCGCAACCTCGCGCATCCGCTGATTGGTGAAGTTGAGGGAGGTCGTCTTCAGGTTGGTGCTGATGCTCTTGGTGGAGATGATCACCGACTGACCCGGAAGCGGCCCCAACTCAATGTAGAGAACGCCCTTTCCCTCGCGGTAAGTGATCGGATCCCGGTTGATGCTGGCCTGCTTCAGAATTCCCTGAAGCGCCGCGATCTCAGGATAGCTCGTCACATTGTAGGTAACCGAATAATCTCCCTTGATGCGATCGGAGATCTGGAACTTCCACTGCGATCCTGAGAAGAGATTCTCCAGGGCATCCTTGAGCGGGCGGTTGGTGAGCGAGAGGTTGACGCGCCGAACCGCCTGGTGCGCCGAGCCGAGACCCAGCCCGGTGGGAGACTTCAAGAGGTGCACCACGTAGGTTTCGCCGTCCCGACTGTAGGAGATGGCCGGCTCCTGTTTGTAGGCTTCCAGGATCACCTGCGGAAGGGCCTGCTCCCAGCTCTGGGGCCGAAGCTGGATGGAGAGCAGGATCGGCGGCACGTCCGGCTCAATACGGAACGGCACCCGCATCTGCTGAAACAGGAGCGGCAGCGCCTGGGTCAGGCGAGCATTGCCGAGGCTGACGCGACGATCCCCATCAATGAGACCGATCTCCATGTACTCGCGATGGATCAGGTAAGTGCCGCCGGCGCCCACATTGGACTTTTGGAAGCCGAATACCAGCGGCGCCTGGTCTTTATCCTGCATCAGGAGCTTGTTGACGGCCTCACTGAGGGGAACGTCGGTGTAATCGACACTGAAAACCGCTGCTCCCACGGTGGTGGCAAGCTGGTAATCCATTCCGGGCGCCTGCTTGAACAGTTCGAACAGAACCCGACCGAGACTCTTCTTCTCGATCTTCAGCGTGACTCGAGGCTCCGGTTGAGGAATCCCCATCGTTCCGGGAGGGAACTCCCGGCTCAGCCGAATCCCGCCGCCGGTGGGCCGATTGGGGTCCGTTCGGGCTTGCGCCGCGGCGCGACCCGAGGCGCAGCCGATAAGGGCGCCCACAGCCACCAACCCGAGCAAACCGCGTATCCGCAGTGAAGCCATAGCCATCCTCGTCTTGCGCACAGCAGAGCGCCGCCCGCTCCGACACGCGCGCTCTTCCCATAATCATATACGCGACAGAGCCACCCGTACGGAGACGGCATCGCGGAGGAGACTTCCCAGGCGCCCACCGGGCTGGAACCCTTCTCATCCCTGTGGATACTACGGACTCACGTCACCGGATTCCTGCGCCCGTTCGCTCCGAGGGGCAGGGATGAACCGCCGCTTGGCCGAAGATTTTCGAGATGGAACCCATTCCAACGGACTTTCAACAGTTCTTCCGGACCCAGAGCCCGGAAAGGCGATTCGAGGGAGCGGTTCACCGCGACCCCAGCAGGACGACCGGCGGCACTTGCGAGATGGCGCGAGCGAATCCGACCGCGTTGTTCCGTGAGTCGTCGACGCGGGCTGCGGGACCGTTCGAGCCATTCTGTTCGAGTGAGACGCGGCTTCCCCATCGCAAACGCACCTCGCCTCCCGGAATGAACGGGGCTCAGGAGATCGAAGGAGGAGTGGCCGACTCGATTGCGGGCTTACCCGAGACCGGCCTCTTGCGTCGAGGTTTTAGGGCCGACACTTCAGAGTGGGTGGCGAGCTTCGCGCTGGAGAATTGCCGGCGAGCGCCTGCGCGCCGGGTGTCGGGTGTTTCGTCCAGGGCGACTCGCTGAAAGGTGACAGAATTGGGGCCGCCACACCGGGGGAACTCACACAGGTCTTCCCTCCCAAATCCCAACCCGAGAACTCGGCGGACAGAACCCCGATCGACCAGGGCTAGCATCTCCCTATGAGCCACGCAGCGCCGGAAATCTCGGTGGTCGCACCGATTCACAATGAGGAAAAGAGTGTGCTCCCACTCTTCGCCGGCATTTGTTCGGCGCTGGAACCGCTCGGCCGGCCGTTCGAGGTCATCTTCGTCAACGACGCCAGCACGGACTCCGGTGGCGATGTGATGGACGAGATCGCCGCGGAGAATTCCGTGCTCAGACCGATCCACCTTGAAGACCGAGTGGATCTCGCGGCGGCGCTCAGCGCCGGTTTCGCGGCAGTGCGGGGC
Organism: Actinomycetota bacterium; assembly: GCA_005798285.1. GTDB lineage: Bacteria > Armatimonadota > SYMT01 > SYMT01 > SYMT01 > F1-80-MAGs030. The sequence continues at coordinate 12,012 of SYKE01000196.1, read as the reverse complement.
GAGATCGTTCTCACGCTCGACGGAAACCTCCGGAATAATCCCGCCGACCTGCCCCGTCTGCTGAATGCCCTGGAGTCCGGCAAACTCGAAGCGGTGAACGGCTGCCGGAAGAACCGGCGTGGATCGTACTGGAGCCGCAAGCTGCCGTCTCAACTGGCGAACGCGGCCATCCGACTGGCGACGGGCGTACCCATTCACGACTCCGGCTGTGGATTGCGAGCGTATCGGGCACACCACCTGAAGGGGATCTGCCTGCCGTACGGATTTCACCTCTTCACCCCGGCGGTGTTCGGGGTGAAGCGACGGGAGTTCGGGGAGATCGAGGTTGAAGATCATCCTCGAATGGAGACCCTGGGCCCGTACGGCGGCAAACGCATGCTTCGACTCGCCGCCAACGTGCTGGCCTATCCCTACCTGCGCGGCAACCCGAGAATCACGGCGAGAGCGCTTCGAATCGTCCTCTTCCTGGCCATGCTGGCCGCCGCGGGCTGTCTGGCGCTGGCATTGGGGGGCCAACCGCTGCTCTACGTCGCCACGGGGGCGCTGGCTCTCACCGCCGCCTATGCCTACAACGTGCGTAGAACGCTCGATCTGTGGTGTGAAAGCCAGGAGAATCCGCCGTACCGCGTGAGAGCGGTCCAGGAAAATTCCCCGAGCGAACAATTTGGTGATCTCGAGATGCGATTCCTCGAAGAGGTGCAGTCGCTCCTGGCCGACGGCGGGCTCAAGCGTTAGCTGTCGGACCTGTCGCCCAGCGGCAGATCCCCTCCCAGAGCGCGTCCACATGACGGCGTTCCGTATGGGTCTGACCCACCGACACGCGAATCACGAGTCGATCCTGAAGTCGGGTGTGAGTGAGGAAAGCCCGTCCTTCGGCATTGATGCCGTCAAGGATCGCCTGGGTTGCCGAATCGCCATGTGAGTGGCGGAAGCAGACCAGATTCAGGGGTGTGTCCGCCGCCAACTCCAGCAGGGGATGGGCTTCGATCCGGGCGGCCAGTTCCTGCGCGAGGGACACGTGCCGCCGGATCATGGCGCGCAGGCCTTCCACCCCATAGGTGCGGATGACGAACCAGAGCTTCAGCGCCCGGAAACGCCTCCCGAGGGGAATCTGCCAGTCTCGATAGTCGATCACGGCCCCGGTCTCGCTGGCGGCATTTCGAAGGTATTCCGGCAGGATACTGAGGGCGCTGATGAGATCCGCTCGTCGCTGCACGTAGAAGCAGTCGCAGTCGAAGTTGACCGCCATCCACTTGTGGGGGTTGAAGCAGTAGCTGTCCGCGAACTCCAGACCCCGGTGGATCCAGCGAAACTCCGGGCAGAGCGCGGCCGGCCCGCTCATTGCGGCATCCACATGAAGCCAGACGCCGTTTCGCCGGCACACTTCGCCGATCTCCGGAAGCGGATCCATCGCATTGGAAGAGGTCGTACCGACCGTGGCGCTCACGAAGAAGGGGATCCGACCCGCGGCCCGGTCGGTCTCGATCACTCGGGACAACGCCGCCGGGTCCATTGCGAAGGCGGCATCTGTACTCACAAGACGAAGCTGATCGGACCCGGTCCCGGCTGCCCGAACGGCTTTCTCGATGGAGGAGTGGGCCTGATCGGAGGTGTAGGCCACCAGATTGCCGTGCGTTCCCAGCCGATTGCCCTCACCCGACGTGACGCGCTCCCGCGCCGCGAGGAGGGCGCACAGCGCCGCGCTGCTCGCCGTGTCCTGAATCACGCCTCCGCCCTCACCCGTGGAGAGGAAGGTCCGAGGAAGATCCAGCATCTCCACCAACCAGTCCAGCATGTGGGTCTCCAGCTCGGTGCAGGCGGGGCTGGTGGACCAGAGCATCCCCTGCACCCCCAACCCGGCGGAGAGCAACTCCCCAAGGATGGAAGGCTCGGAGTTATTGCAGGGAAAGTAGGCGAAGAAGTTCGGAGATTGCCAGTGAGTGATGCCCGGCATGATCACGCGATCTACATCCGAAAGGATGCGGTCGAACGGCTCCGGCGCTTCCGGCGGGTGGGGAGGGAGCGCCGCACGGATCTCGCCCGGCAATACGCGGCTTCGGACCGGATATTGCTCCACCTCGGTCCGGTAACGGGCGATCCAATCGACCAGGGCATAGCCCCACCGCCGAAACTCCTCCGGCGACATCGGTTCCGTTGAAGCCGCCTCGCCGCCCGCCGCCTCTGCTTCCGACATGCTCGCTGTTCCCCCAAGAATCTCGTCCCCGGCACGGGAACACCCTGCGGTTCGGCAGAGGGCGCCGGATCCCTTGCTGAGACGGCCGCGACGGAGGCGGTTCTCCGGCTGGGAGAGCAGCGCGCAAATGAGGCACAATGAGGTCACGCACCCTCGACCGCCCGCCGGGTTTCAGCCGGCGCAAACCGCCCCCTTCCTCGCGGGGCGCACGGGATGATGTCGTCCGAGGTTGAGCGGTCAAAGCGGACCGTGATTGTTGGGCCGGCGAGTCCGACCCGGAGAGTTTGGAGAGACCCATGAAAAACTGGATGACGCTGGCGCTCGCCCTGTGTGCGACCCTGGCGGCCGCGCCCCATGCCGGCAGCGCGCAAGACGACACCAGGGCGCCGAAAGAACCGCGCGGGATGAAGCGCCTCTTCAACGGGAAGGACCTGACCGGCTGGGATGGAGATCCGCGCCTCTGGAGCGTGCGCGACGGGGCAATCCACGGGGAAACCACTGCCGAAAACCCGGCGAAGGGCAACACCTTTATCCTCTGGAAGGACGGCACGACGAAAGACTTCGATCTTCGGCTCACCTTCCGCTGCAACGCCACGAACAACTCCGGCATCCAGTACCGCTCCCGCCACATCACCGAAGGCAAAATCAACAACGCCTGGGTGGTGCGGGGCTATCAGCACGAAATCCGAAACGAGCACACGCTGCCCAGCGTCTCCGGCTTCATCTACGACGAAGGCGGCAAGCGCGGCCGGCTCTGCCTGGTGGGCGAGAAGGCGACCTGGGGCGCCGACGGACAGAAGACTGTCCAAGGCGCGCTCATCGATCAAGAAGGTTTTCAGAAGCTGTTCAAGCTCGACGAGTGGAACGACGTGGTGATCATCGCGCGAGGCAATCGCATCCAGCACTACCTGAACGATCGGCTGATCCTCGACTTCACCGACAACGATCCGCAGCTCGCCCTCAAGGAGGGGATCCTCGCGCTCCAGCTCCACGCGGGCAAGCCGATGTGGGTCGACTTCAAGAACATCCGATTCAAGGACCTGGCCGGCGAGCGCTGATCGGGGCCGACCGGAGCGGTTGGGGAAGGGACCGGCTTCCCAACCGCTTCGACAGGACCGGGAGCAGCCCACCTTGAACCAGATGCACCCATTCAGGTAGCGGGAGAGGCTCCGTCGGTGTTTCAGAACATACCCGGTCACGCTCCGGGCGGATCTCGATTCGTCCCCTCCCTCGAGGCGGCATTCCAGAAGGACTACTTCAATCGAGTTGCGCCCGGACTTCGACTGGGTCTGCTCATCGCTGCAACCCTCAGCGCGCTTCAGGCAGCGGGGTGGTTCTTTCAGAACACGAGAGATCCCCAACTTCTGCCGGTTCTCATCGGGCGGCCACTCTTCGCACTGGGTCTGCTGGCGCTCACGCGTGTGCCGGGCTTCTGGCGATTCTGGCAGCCCGCAATCGTGCTGCTGATCGGGCTGGGGCTTTCTGCCGCATCCGGAGCCGTACGCAGCGCCCTTGGACGGGGCGGACTGTGGGACAGCCCGAGCGCCCACCTCTCATTCATGGTGATGCTCACTTTGTACGCAATGGTGATGCTCACGGGGCTCGCGCGGCTGCACGGGTTCTGGACGCTGATCACCCTGACGGGACTGTCCTGCACCAGCTTCTGGATTGCGCGCTCCTACGTCGCGTTACCTGAGCCCGCGATCCAGGGTTCGTTCGGGTCTGTAGTGCTGCCCGCGGTGATCATGCTCACTGCAGCCTCGATCTCCTTCGAACGACTTCAGCGCTCCGATTTCCTTGCACGCCACCTGCTGGCCCGAGAACGCGAGCGATCCGAAAGTCTCCTGCGGAATACCCTTCCCGACGCCATCGTGGATCGCCTGATGGCGGGGGAGAAACCAATCGCCGACGAGCACATCGAGGTGACCGTACTCTTCGGCGACATCGCGGGATTCACCCCGTGGGCCGCCGGGAAGAGCGCGTCCGAAGTGCTCGAATTCCTGAACCGGGTGTTCTCCCAGTTCGATCGCCTCGTCGCGGAGCGGGGTCTCGAGAAGATCAAGACGGTGGGGGACTGCTACATGGTAATCGCCGGCGCGCCCGAACCGCGCGAGGATCACCTGGAGGCCGCCACCCACCTCGCCCTGGAAATGCTCTCCGCTGCACGCACGATCTCCTCCGAGACAGGCATCCCGACCAACTTTCGCATCGGCCTTCACTCCGGGCCCCTCGTTGCCGGGGTCATCGGTGAGAAGCGCTACCTGTACGACGTCTGGGGCGACACCGTCAACCTAGCGAGCCGCCTGGAAGCGCAGGGAGTTCCCGGCGAGATTCAGGTGGTCTCAGCCGTGGCGGATAGACTTCGAGGACGCTTCCGGGTTCGTCGCCGCGGCGAGATCGAGCTCAAAGGCAAAGGGACCTTCGACACCTACTTTGTGGGAGAACCCCTCTCCGCATCGCAGGCTCACGTAGAGAAAAGTTGATGACTCAAACCCGGTTCTCGCTCGAAGAGCGAATTGTCTCGTGCGAAGCCTGTCCCCGTCTGCGCGATTTCCTGGAAGAGTGCCGCGAGAAGCACCCCACGTACTGGGGGCGACCGGTTCACGGCTTTGGAGACCCCGAGGCATCGCTCTATATTCTGGGCCTGGCGCCCGGCTATCACGGCGCCAACCGCTGGGGGCGCGTCTTCACCGGCGACGACTCCGGTCGATGGCTCTACGGCGCCCTTCATGAACTGGGCCTGGCCAGCGCGCCCCGGTCGGAACATCGGGAGGACGGACTCCAACTGAGCGGGGTCTGGATCGGCAACGCGGTTCGCTGCGTGCCGCCCGGAAATCGCCCCCTGGGGACCGAGCTGGATCAATGCCGCCCCTACCTCACCGAGGAGTTGGCGGCGCTCCGGAACGTGCGGGCAGTACTCTGCCTGGGACACCTCTCCCACCAGACCTACCTCAAGCATCGCGGACACCGCCCCTCGGAGTTCCCGTTCTCCCATACGGCCGTCCACGAACTCCCCGGGGCGCCGCACCGCCTCATCGCCAGCTACCACCCCAGCCGGCAGAACACCAACACGGGACGCCTCACTCGCGACATGTGGATTCACGCCATCCGCACCGCGGCGGAACAGGCCGGGCTGCAGAGTCCATAGGGGATCGACCCCCAACAATCGTCCAATCTGAGACCCGACCCACCCGGAGTCCGACAATCCGAAGTAATGGAGTCGCTCGAAACGATTGTGGCGGAGTTCGAAGTGCATCTGCGGGGTGAGCGAGGTCTCTCCCCGCACACCGTTTCCGCGTACGGGCGAGATCTCCGGGAGTGGGCGGCGTTCCTCCACGAGCGCGGCTCCGATCTGAACCGCTTTGGCCCCGAGGATCTCTTCGCCTACCAGGCGCGCCTGCAGCGGCTGGGCCGAAAGGCGACGAGCATCTCGCGGAAGCTGGCGGCCATTCGCACGTTCCTCAGGTTTGCCTTCCGGGAGGGCCACCGCTACACGGAACCGCCGGAGATCGACTCGCCCCGAGCCCCCCGCAGCCTGCCGCGAGCCCTCACCCGTGAAGAAGTCGGGCGGCTGCTGGCGGCGCCCGACGTGGAGCACCCCGAGGGCCTTCGAGATCGCGCGATTCTGGAACTGCTCTACGCCTCCGGACTGCGCGTTTCCGAATTGATGTCGCTGAAAACGCAAAGTCTACGGAACGGAGAACAGTGGGTCCGGTGTCTCGGCAAGGGAGGGAAGGAGCGACTGGCGCCCGTGGGAGCTGCCGCACGAATCTGGCTCGAACGCTACGTGGCGGAAGCGCGCCCGCTCCTGCTGCACCCGAAGCGACCGAGCGACGCGCTGTTCCTGGCCGCCTCGGGCGCGCCGGACCAGCGAGAGGCGCTCTGGAAACGTCTGCGGGACTATGCGAGTCGCGCCGGAGTCCCGGGAAAGGTGAGTCCGCACACGCTCCGCCACAGTTTCGCGACCCACCTACTGGCGGGTGGAGCCGATCTTCGATCCATCCAGGAAATGCTGGGACATGCCGACATCGGCACGACCCAGATCTACACCCACGTCGACGATTCGCACCTTGCCGAGATTTTTCGTCGCTGTCATCCGAGAGCATGACGGCGACCGGAAACTTCTCAGAGAGAACCGGAGTCCTATGAACGAGGAACAGATTCCCGGCGGCGGCCCCACCGCGGTCCACCCGGGCGCGTTGCCAGCCTACTATGCCACCGGTATAATGCACGGACTTCCCCAGGCTTCTGGTTTCCCACGGTTCCCCGGCGGGGAGGCAGCATCAGGAGATTTCGGCATCATGCGGGAGAGCGATCGCAAACCCGACTGGGTCGGTCGCGGCGTGGGTTTGCTGGTATTCGCCGTTGGAATCGGTCTCCTCGTCACGCTGTTCGTTCAGATCACCCGATTGGGAGCCGACAAGCCTCCCACCGGCGAAAGCCTTGACGCGGCGTGGGCGGTCGGATTTGGGATTCGAGTGGTCACCCTTTTCATCGCGGGGTTGGTGGCGTCGTGGATCGCCGGGCGAGGGGCCCAGCTCTACGCAGCAGCGAACCGTGCGGCATCCGGTGACTAATGTTTCGACTCCCGGCTAAGATCGCACTGAGATCCCGGTTTGTCGAAGGGTTCTCACGACTCGATGGTGAATGGTCGAATGCAAATTCGGCGGCGCCGTGAACTCCACTCCGGGTGGGAACGCGGCTTGACGCTGTGAAGGTGTGGAGGTTGAGGCCCATGTCGTTCCGCTTTGCTCGCGCCTGCGCCGTCGGCGCTCTGGGAGCGCTGATCCTTGCGGCGCCCGTTGCTGCCGACTGGACTCGCTACGGCGGAAATCTCGAGAACCAATTGGTTGTTCCCGAGAAGCTGCAAGCTCCGCTTGGTGTGCACTGGAAACACACCACCAATACCTACGCCACCCGAGAAGGCAACACGGGCGGGCCGGTGATCGCCGACGGTCGAGTCTACTTCCCGTCGAAGAACATCATGTATGCGGTGGATGCGAACTCCGGGGAGTTGATCTGGAAGGCGCCGGACGGCGAGCCTTCCGACATCCAGATCCCCACCATCACCGCCACCCCCCTGGTGAACGGCGACATCCTGTATGTCCCCACCGGCGACGGGCGACTGACGGCCTACAACGCCACCGACGGCACCGTCATCACGGCGTTCAAGACCGACCAGGCCATCCGGTGCTCCCCAATTCTCATCGGCGACAACCTGATTTTCGGGTCCGACGACGATTACCTCTACTGCCTCGATTCGCGCTCCCTCCAACTCAAGTGGAAGGCGTCCGACGGCCGTAAGGACATCCGCCTGAGCGATGACATCGTCGGATCACCCTGCTTCACCAATGGCGTGATCTACCTCACGACTCTGGATTTGAAGCTGTGGGCCTTCAACGCGGACAACGGACGTTTCCTGTGGTCGCAGCGCGTGCTTTCGCCGACCCTCGGCGTTTCACCCGTGTCCCACAACGGACGCATCTACCTGGCTTCCGGAAGCAACATGTACCAGTTCCGCCTTCGCGGCGGCACCTTCCGAAACTTCCAGATGAGCCAGTGGGTGGACAACGACATCTCCACCACACCCATCATCACCGATGGCTTCTGGTTCTTCGGAGATCGCTCCGGGTACTTCCACTGCTTCCAGAGCGTGGGGAAACCCGCCACGAAGTCCGATGGATCCCAATGGAAGGTGAAGCTCGAGGGAACTCCCCGAGGCACTCCGCTCCTCACCGAAGACACGGTGTATGTGGGAACCGACAAGGGCTTCCTCTACGGCATCGATATCTCTAAAGGGACCATCACCTGGGGCTACCGCTCCGAGGCTCCCAAGGGGATCGACACGCTGCTGGCTTACTACCCGCTGCGATCGCCCATGGCCCTGGACAACGGCAAGCTCTATGTGCTCGGCGATGACGGCACCCTCTCCTGCATGACCACCGATGCGGAAGACAGCGAGGGTCCGATCATGACCCAGCCGCGTCCGACTCGGGGAACGGTGATGAGCGGCTTCCCGCCGATTCGCTTCACCGCTTACCTCTGGGACGAAGGCACCGGCGTCAACCCCGACTCCATCGAGTTCCTGCTCGACGGAAAGCCCGTTGAGAAGGACCCCAAACCTTACGACGACAAGACCGTCTCCAAGCGAACCGGCTTCGTTTACGACCCGGTCCGCCGGACCATCCGCTACGAAACCGAGCGTGTGGAAGGCGGCCAGACCGAGCAGCCCCTGCTCGACGGCCGGCATTCCGTGATCGTTCAGTGCGCCGACTGGCGCGGCAACGTAAGCTCGCTTGAGTGGAGCTTTGTCGTCGACAACAAGATCCCCCGCGGCAATGAAGCGGTCCGACCCACCTCCGGTTCCCGATCCGGTCAGTCCGGTATGGGCGGCTCCGGTGGCATGGGCGGAATGGGCGGCGGTTTAGCCGGCGGGGCAGGCGGCCCGATGGGCCAGACCAGCGCCAACGGCCGGCAGATCTTCCGCGGTCGTAATGCCTATCAACCGAGCCGAAGCAATCCTCGCTACAACTTCCTGCGACAGCAGCAGGGCGGCGGCGGCGGCTTTGGCGGACCTGGTGGCGGCTTCGGCGGCAGTGGCGGCCCCGGCGGGGGCGGCGGCTTCGGCGGAGGTCGCGGTGGCGGGGGCGGCGGCTTGGGCGGGGGCGGCGGTGGCTTTGGCGGAGGTCGTGGCGGCGGAGGTCGTGGCGGTTTCTAACGGTCCTGTCTCCCCGATCTCGGAATCCTGAACGGAGGCCGGGAGTCCTGAACGGACTCCCGGCCTCGTTTATTGCCGCCGTTTCGAGCGGACCGACGTCATGACTTCCGATCGAGCGCCGGAGCCGGACGCGCAACCGGACCTCAAGGCGGATCCAGCTCGGATCGGGATCGTCGGGCTCGGGCTCCTGGGAACAGCCGTCGCCGGCCAGTTGATTCGGGCAGGCTGCGACATCCATGGCTACGACCTGAGGGCGGAGCGTCTGGTCGCGCTCCAGGGCCTGGGCGGCACTCCACATACCCAGCCCCTCGATCTGATTGCAGGCGGCATCTCCACCCTGTTGTTCTGCGTGATGACCACCGAGCAGGTGCGCAGCGTCGTCGAGCCGCTCCTATCGCTGCTGCCCCCCGGCGCCCTGCTGATCGATTGCTCCACCGGCGATCCCGACTCGGTCACCGCGCTGGGACGAGATCTCCGACGCCAGGGACACCGCTATGTCGACGCCACCGTGGCCGGCAGTTCCACGCAAGTCGCCGCCGGAGAAGCGATGGTGCTGGCGGGCGGAGCTCCGGAGGATCTGGAGCGTGCCGCAGCGCTCTTGAATCCGATCTATCGGAAATTCTTTCCACTGGGAGAGATCGGCGCCGGCTCCCGGATGAAGCTGGTGTTCAACATGGCGCTCGGTCTCCACCGCCTGGCGCTTGCGGAATCGCTGGCCTTCGCGGAAAGCCAGGGGATTGCGGCCGAGCAAGCCCTCGGGGTCTTGCAGGCGGGCGTCGCCGCGAGCCGGGTGATGGAGAACAAGGGACCCCGAATGGTCTCCGGAGACTTTACGCCCGAAGCCCGCCTCTCCCAACACCTGAAGGATGTGCGCCTCATGCAGCACGTCGCGGCGCGCAGCGGCGCGGAGATCCCCCTGACGGAGCTGCACCGGAAGATTCTGGAGCGAGCCGAACTCGAGGGTCTCGGCGAACTCGACAACTCCGCCGTGATTCAGCTCTTTCGATGCAGCGGGATCCTCTCCTGATCGCCATCAGGGGGCAGCGCGTCTCCAACAGCATCCACGCTCGGTTTCCAACCAACAGCAGGAGGGACAGGAAGGACTCCAGGCGGTTGGGGCGGAACAACTTAACTCGTTGGAGCGTCGCTCAGGACAATCCCGCTCGAACGCACGCGCCGACCCCTTTCCTATGACACGCACCCTTCGCTGCATCCTGGTACTGCTGGGCGCACTCCTGGCGCTCGTGAGACCAAGTCCGGCCGTCGCCGCCGGTTCCATTCAGGTCAACGTCAGCCCCAACGTGCTGCTGGCCGACGGAATCAGCACCGCGATCGTCACCGCCTACGTCCGCTCCTCGAACGGACGACCGGCGCGGGACGGCACGGAGGTGCGTTTCTACACCACCGGTGGGAACATCACCCAGTTTGCGTTCACCTCCGCCGGTCTCGCACGCGCTACCCTCACCTCATCGGCCGTGCCTCAGGCCGCGAACATCACCATCGCCGCCGGCATCGACCAGACCGTTATGACCGTGCCCATGGTGAGCAAGCTCATCGAGACGAGCGTAGGTGGCCGCGTGGTCAAGGTCGAGGGCAAGTACGTCGCCTTCAGCGAGGACCGCCGCATCATCCAGGCGGATGAGCAGGTGCGCCTCCACTTCAAGGGTCTCACGCTGGACTCCACGTCCGCCCAGATGGACCTGAATCGGGAGACCATCAAGGCGATCGGCAAGGTGGTCATCGCGGGCGACGGCCAGACCCTGACCGGACAACGCCTCTGGATCAATCTCAAGACGATGGAGGGATACATCGTCGAAGTCGGAACCCGCCGCTGGTTCAGTGGATACGGTCTGACCGAACTGCCCGAGCGCCCCAAGAATCTGAACCCCGACTTCGATCTTCAGGACCTCAGTGACAGCAAGATGCTGTGGGTCGCGAAGTCGGCGAACTATGTCGTGGGCGAGCGGGTCCAGATGCAGTCCGCCCGGGCCTTCGTGGGCGGCGTCAAGAGCCTCAAGATGCCGTTCCATCAGGTGAACCTGCGAGACGGCATCGGCAGCTCCACGCAGTACGTCGGCGTCGGCAGCGAGGGCATCACGCTCGACCTGCCGCTCTACCTTGCCATGTCGCCGAATTCCAGCACCGCGCTGAGAATGGGGTACGGCTCTAAGACCGGCGGCATCGGAAACTTCACCCGACAGCGGGGTCTCAGCGTCGACCTGGTTCAGAAATACGGCTTCTCGGGCGCCTCCGAGGGACAGGCCATGCTCACCAACCTGTCGTCGATTGATCGCTGGGGGTTCCAATGGAACCACATCCAGCAGGTCAACAAGACCACCCGCCTGGTGACCGACCTGCAATTCCCCGAGCACCGCGATCTCTACGGCCGGCTGAACCTCACCACCGGGCTCCCCATCGGCAACCTGCAAATCGCAACGACGGCTTCCCGCCTTGAGGGAACGCAGCTCGCCAAGACCCTCAACTTCGCCTTTGAGAGCAAGCCGCGGCAGTTGCTGGACGGAAAGCTCGCCGTTTCCGCCGAGACAAGCTTCTTTTACCGAGATCGTCAGCCGTTCCGCGCTCCGACTGCCCTGGGCGGCATCGGCTCCAACCGTCTCAAGACCTTTAACCTCGGCCAGACCGACTACCAGACGTTTGGCGTGAAGCTGCGGCCCGTACCGGCCACCCTCGCGAAGGGCCTGCAGCTCGACACGAGCCTTTCGCTGAGATCGGTCACCGGCTCCACGGCGCAGGCCGGCTTCGGTCCCGCGTTGGAAACCAATCTCCGCAAGCAGTTGCCCCGAAACGGAATGATGTCGCTCGGCCTGTCCTACAATCACCTCCAGGGCATCAACGACTTTCTTCCCACCAGCGGACGCACCAACGCGAACCTCAACCTGAGCTACCCGGTCACCAACAAGCTGCGGATCACCGCGCTCGGCACCCTCGCGCTCGATGCGGACAACCAGAACAGCATCCTGCAGATGAGCTATCAGCTCAATCCGCAGTGGCGTTTCGATCTGCTCCAGTCCATGTATCGGTTCGGCGGTTTCGGCCAGCGAGATCATCAGTTCGGCATCTCCCGCTCCTTCGGGGATCG
>SYKE01000195.1 GCA_005798285.1 Actinomycetota bacterium | reverse complement strand
GGCTCGGCCGAGCGCCTCCTTCACATTGGCGGAAAGCGAGCCGAAGCTCATCCCGGCGATGGTGATCGGGATCGCGAGCTGGATCGGTTTCGAGGCGAAGCGGGAACCGAGCACGGTCGTGGTGGAGCACTTCTCCCGGTAGCCCTCCAGGGGATAACGGGAGAGCGAGGCGCCGAGAAACACCAGGTCGTCGAAGTGCGGCAGCCGTCGCTTGGCGCCGAGCCCCCGGATTTCGTAGAGACCGGTGGCGGCGGCGCGATGGATGTAGTCCATGACGCGGCGGTCGTAGCCCCAGCTTTCTTCGTGCTGAAGTCGGGGTGGGGAGTCGTGAGAATCGCTCATGGGGTCATCACCTGGAGGCGCCCCCCCGAACAGGGGCGCGGGGCTCAATAGTCCTGGTCCGCGTCGGCGTTCCAGTGGTACAGGGTGCGTCGCGAGGCTACCCTTCGGAACTCCATCGGATCTTCGTCGAAGCCGGCGGCGGCGAGGAGTGCGGCGACCTCCGCGTAGTCGGTGGGGGCCATCGGCTCCTCGCCCGCATCCGCGCCGAGCGATCGGATCCTCCCACGAATGTAGATGACCGCCTCGTAGAGGGAGTCTCCGAGAGCGTCGCCCGCGTCGCCGCAGATCACCATTCGGCCGGCCTGCGCCATGAACCCGGAGAAGCTGCCGACCGAACCCCGCACCACGATGTCGATCCCCTTCATGGAGATCCCACACCGGAGACTCGCGTCCCCCTCGATGATGAGGAGCCCCCCATGCGCCGCCGCGCCGGCCGCCACCGAGGCAAATCCCTTCACACGCACCTCGCCGGAGGTCATACCCTCGGCGACACCCGGCCCGGCGTTGCCGTTCACCAGCACGTGCGCGTGCTGATTCATCCCCGCCGCGTAGTACCCCGCATGGCCTTCGACCGTCACGCGAACGGGCGCGTTCAGTCCGACCGCCAGATTGTGGGCGCCGTCCGGGTTCAGCACCCGGATCTCGGAGCGGGCGTCCGGCGGAAGCGAGTGCAGATGGGCATTCAGTTCCCGCACCGCATGAACCGACAGATCCCACGTCTCCACGGGCGCGGTGGTCAAACTCGCCATACGTAGATCTCCTCCGGAACCGGTTCGAACAGCCGTGCGGAGCGAACGCCGGGCAGCGCCGCCAGGGACCGATACTCCGATGAGATCGCCACGTAATCGTCGGTCTCCGCCACGATCGCGGGCTTGCAGGCGAAGGCATCCCGCACGAGCGCCATCTCTGTGCCGGTGCCCATCAGGAAGGTGTAGAACCCGTCCAGTTCCTTGAAACCGGTGCGGATGGCGCCCGCGAGGTCATCGCCCTCGCGCATGCGCCATTCGTAGTAGCGGCAGGCGGCCTCGGTGTCGTTGTCCGTCTCGAAGCGGATGCCGCGCGGCTCCAGCTTGCGGCGGATGGCATTCGGATTGGAGAGCGAGCCGTTGTGCACGAGACACCAGTCCTCTCCCGCGGTGAACGGGTGGGCCCGCTCGGGAGTGACGGCGGACTCCGTCGCCATCCGCGTGTGCGCCACCACGTGGGTGCCCTGCATTTCGGAGAAGTGGTAGCGTGCCGCCACGGCGCCGGGTCTCCCCGTTTCCTTATAGACCTGCATCGCCCGTCCGGCCGACAACACCTTCAGGCTCGGATGGCGGGCCCGGATCCAGTCGCGAGCCGTCTCGGAAGAGCAACCCACGCTGAGAACGGCGTGATTCTCGCAAAGCCTAAGCTCCGCCGAGCCGTCCAGCGAGGTCTGGATCTCGCGCTCCAGCTCGTTCCAGTCGACGCTCTCCGTCCCCGAGTAGAGGCAGAGCTTGCGGCGAGACTCAGGCTCCGGCGCGGTGAAGACCGCCAGCCCCGCGGAGTCCGGCCCGCGCTCGGTCATGCCGATCAGCATCGGCAGCGCCAGTTCCCCCAGGCGGCTCCGCAGTTCGGGGTTCTTGACCAACAGTCCGACAATCCCACACATCAGGGCCCGCCTTCAGAACAGTTCCAGATAACGGTCCACTTCCCACTGGGAGACGTGCCTCTGATACTCCACCCACTCCATGCGCTTCACCTGCAGAAACTCGGCGGCGAGATCGCGTCCGAGCGCCGAGCAGAGCACCTCGTCTTGCTCGAGCGCATCCAGCGCCTCGTTCAGGTTCTGCGGCAGCACTCCAATCCCAGCGTCGCGCAGGGCCTCGGCAGACCACTCGTAGAGATTGGTGTTGTTCGGAGCGCCGGGATCGAGCTTCCGATCGATGCCATCCAGTCCTGCGGCGAGGAGCGCGACCGTCGTGAGGTAGGGATTGCACGATCCGTCTGAAAGTCGGAGTTCGAGGCGCCCGTAAGGGACTCGCACCATCGAGGTGCGATTGTTGTCCCCATAGCAGATGTAGGCGGGGGCCCATGTGGCGCCCGAGAGCGACCGGCCGACCACGAGGCGCTTGTAGGAGTTGACCGTGGGCGTGGCGATGGCCGCCAGGGCCGGCGCGTGTGCGAGGATGCCGCCCAGGAAGTGATAGGCGAGTTCGGAGAGCCCCAACCCGTTTGGATCGGAGTCATCCTGGAACAGCGAGTGGTCCTGCAGATCGCTGAGCGTGAGATGGAAGTGCGCTCCGGTGCCGGTCCGATTGGAGAACGGCTTCGGCATGAAGCTCGCCACCATGTCCATTTGCTGCGCGATCTCGCTCGCCGCCATTCGGAAGAAGACGTAGTTGTCGGCGCTCGTCAGCGCATCGCTGTAGGTGAAGTTCACCTCGAACTG